>NZ_JAWHOP010000009.1:0-71416 GCF_032586995.1 Pseudomonas syringae group sp. J248-6
GTTTCCGTCTGCGCCGGAAGTGGGGCGAATTATAGACAGATCACAGAGGGCGTCAACCGTTATTTTGAACTTTCTTCGATCCTGTCCCGGCAGAACCTCCAAGACGCGGGATTCGCCTTGTAATCATTGGAATCCGCAACAGCAACAGGAACGCACCTATCCCCGCATACAGCGCCCATTCCTTAAGGTCAGCCCTGACAATCCAGAACATGTGCAGCAAGCCCAGCCCCAGAATCACGTATATAAGCCGGTGCAGCTTCTTCCAGCGCGCCCCGAGTCGACGCTGACTATAGCGATTGGACGTCACCGCCAAAGCCAGCAGCCCGAGAAACGCCAACGCACCCACGATGATATAAGGACGCTTGACCAGCTCCACGCCCAACTGACCTAAATCCAGCCCGAGGATGAACAGCGCATACATCGTCATGTGCAGCACCACATAAGCAAAACACCACAACCCCAGTTGACGACGGACAACGATCCATCCCGGCCAGCCGGTCAGACGCTGCAAAGGCGTCATGGACATTGTGATCAGCAACATCACCAGAGTCGCCAGCCCGAAGTTCTCTACCAGAACCTTGCCCGGATCAGGACCCAGGGCAAAGATCCATGCCTGATAGAGCCACCAGACCGGCGCAACACACGCGGCGAGAAATACAGCCAGACGCCAGAACGGGTATCGCATCAATAGTCCTTCCTCAGATCCATACCGGCATACAAGGCACCCACCTCCTCCTCATAACCGTTGAACATTTTCGTGTCGCGCAGATTCGGACTGAATAGCCCACTCGGCAAGCGACGCTCTCGGGCCTGGGTCCAACGAGGGTGATCCACCGTCGGGTTAACGTTGGCATAGAAGCCGTACTCATTTGCCGCAATGCTTTGCCATGTGGTCTTCGGCTGCTCACTGACCAGACTGATACGCACGATGGACTTCACACTCTTGAAGCCATACTTCCAAGGCACCACCAAACGCAGCGGCGCGCCGTTCTGATTAGGTAATTCACGCCCATACATGCCCACCGCAAGGATCGCCAACGGATTCATCGCTTCATCCAGTCGCAGCCCCTCTACATACGGCCAGTCGATGAGGGCAAAGTCAGAGCGTTGCCCAGGCATGGACTTTGGGTCTTCAAGCGTTTCGAAGCGAATGTATTTGGCCTTCGAGGTCGGCTCTACCTGCTTAAGCAGTGCAGAGATAGGAAAGCCCATCCAGGGAATGACCATCGACCAGGCTTCGACGCAGCGCAGCCTATAGATCCGCTCCTCCAACTGGTAAGGCTTCATGAAGTCTTCCAGCGCATAGCGGCCCGGCTTGCCGACTTCACCATCGATCACGACGCTCCACGGTTCAGTCTGCAAGGAACCGGCATTTTTTGCCGGATCGCCCTTGTCGGTACCAAACTCGTAGAAATTGTTGTAGTGGGTGGCGTCCTTGAACGGCGTGATCGCCTCATCCTTGACATTGACCGCCTGCCATTTAGTGGAAGGCAGCTTGTCGGCAAACCACCCCGGCGCTTTCCCGGGCTCTACATCCGCATAGCGCGAAGCATCTGCAGCGCTTGCCCAGCGCGGCAGCGCCGTGACGGCCAGACCCGCAAGCGAGCCGCCGAGCAATGTACGTCGAGAGAGATAGATGGATTCAGGCGTGACGTCAGACTCTTTGGAGTCGGACGCAGAAGGAAGCTTGATTAGCATAATGACTCCATAGCCTAAGGGAACTGATGCACCAGTAGACTACGGAGTATGGTGGAAATTAGATCATTGAGAGGCTTTATGACGACGCAATAGATACTGAATAGGTCCCGACAGTGCGTAGGCGAGGAATATCAGCAGCAGAATGCGTGGCGGGTCGCTGAATACCACGGCAAACACCAGCACCACGGCCAGAATCGCAACAAAAGGTACACGCCCTTTCAGGTCCAGCTCCTTGAAGCTGTTGTACTTGATGTTGCTGACCATCAGCATGCCTGCAGCCGCAACCAGCAAGGCCACCAGGAACGACAACTTCGAACCCTGAATCCCGAAATCACTGAACGCCCAGACCGTGCCAGCTACAACACCTGCCGCAGCAGGGCTAGCCAGGCCAATAAAGTAACGTTTGTCAGCCTTGCCGACCTGAGTGTTGAAGCGCGCCAGACGCAATGCCGCGCCCGCCACATAGATGAAGGCGACCATCCAGCCCACCTTGCCCATGTCACCCAATGCCCAACCGAATGCCAGCAACGCGGGTGCCACACCAAAGGCGACCATGTCGGACAGGGAATCGTACTCGGCACCAAACGCGCTTTGGGTGTTGGTCATGCGCGCAACGCGACCATCCAGCCCGTCGAGAACCATGGCGACGAAGATCGCAATGGCAGCGAACGCGAAATACTTGCTCGCACCAGCGGTATCACCTGCACTCATCGCGCTTTGTGCGCTCATGGAACTGATGATGGAGTAAAAGCCAGCGAACAGGTTCGCGGTGGTAAACAGGTTGGGCAGCAGATAGATACCGCGATGCCGGACCTGCCGGCCTTCGGCGTCATGGCCTTCTTCCACATGTTCATCGATAGGTAGCAGACTTTCAGCGTCGGAGGCCTTGTTGGGCTCCTCGGGACGTTCGCTCATGGAGATTACCTTGCAGCGGTATGAAAAGGTTCGACAGAGGTCTGCCGCGAGGGTTCGGCGGCAAACGATGCAGCTTTATACCAGAGCCTGACCCATAACGAAAAAACGCGACCGATTGGCCGCGTTTTTTTGCGAAGCTAAAGCTTAGTTCTTGTCTTTGTCGACGATTTTGTTGGCAGCGATCCAAGGCATCATCGAGCGCAGTTTCTCGCCGATGATTTCGATACCGTGGGCAGCGTTGTTACGACGCTTGGCGGTCATCGAAGGGTAGCCGGTAGCGCCTTCGCTGATGAACATCTTCGCGTATTCACCATCCTGGATGCGCTTCAGAGCGTTGCGCATGGCCTGACGGGATTCAGCGTTGATGACTTCAGGGCCGGTCACGTACTCGCCGTATTCGGCGTTGTTGGAGATCGAGTAGTTCATGTTGGCGATACCGCCTTCGTACATGAGGTCAACGATCAGCTTCAGTTCGTGCAGGCACTCGAAGTAGGCCATTTCCGGCGCGTAGCCAGCTTCAACCAGTGTTTCGAAACCAGCTTTTACCAGCTCGACAGTACCGCCGCACAGAACAGCCTGTTCGCCGAACAGGTCGGTTTCGGTCTCGTCCTTGAAGGTAGTTTCGATGATACCGGTACGGCCGCCGCCAACGCCCGAAGCGTAGGACAGGGCAACGTTCTTGGCGTTGCCGGAAGCATCCTGATAAACCGCGATCAGGTCAGGAATACCGCCGCCCTTGACGAACTCGGTACGCACGGTGTGGCCCGGAGCCTTTGGCGCGATCATGATCACGTCGAGGTCAGCGCGCGGTACAACCTGGTTGTAGTGAATCGCGAAGCCGTGGGAGAACGCCAGTGTTGCGCCCTTTTTCAGGTTCGGCTCGACTTCGTTCTTGTACAGCTGGGACTGGAACTCGTCCGGGGTCAGAATCATGACCAGGTCGGCAGCAGCAACGGCAGAAGCAACATCAGTCACTTTCAGGCCATGAGCCTCGGCCTTGGCGACAGTAGCCGAACCTTTACGCAGGCCAACAGTGACATCAACGCCGGAGTCTTTCAGGTTGCACGCTTGAGCGTGGCCTTGCGAACCGTAACCGATGATGGCGACTTTCTTGCCCTGGATGATCGAAAGGTCACAGTCTTTGTCGTAGAAAACTTTCATGGAAATCCCCTGTTATCTTGGCCGTTCAGGCCATTTGCTTAATTGATTTAAATGCTCAGCACTTTGTCGCCACGGGCAATGCCCGTTACGCCGCTGCGTACTGTTTCCAGGATAGCGGCGGTGCCGATGGCCTGAATGAAGCTGTCCAGTTTGTCGCTCGTGCCGCTCAGCTGCACGGTATAAACGCTGGCGGTCACGTCGACGATCTGCCCGCGGAAGATATCCGTGGTGCGTTTGATCTCGGCACGCTGCGCGCCAGTGGCCTTGACCTTGACCAACATCAGTTCGCGCTCGATGTGAGCGCTTTCCGACAGGTCGACCAGCTTGACCACTTCGATAAGTTTGTTGAGGTTCTTGGTGATCTGCTCGATCACCTCATCATGGCCTACGGTGGTGAGCGTCAGACGCGACAGGGTCGGGTCCTCGGTCGGCGCAACCGTCAGGCTTTCGATGTTGTAGTTGCGCTGGGAGAACAGACCGACGACGCGAGACAATGCACCCGGTTCGTTTTCCAGCAGCAGGGAAATGATATGGCGCATGATTATGTCCGCTCCGTCTTGCTCAACCACATATCGCGCATGGAGCCGTCCTTGATCTGCATCGGGTAGACGTGCTCGGTCACATCGACCTGAATATCCATGAACACCAGACGATCAGTCATGGCAAAAGCTTCTTCCATCTTCGGCTTCAAGTCCTTCAGGTCAGTGATACGCATGCCGACGTGGCCATAGGCTTCGACCAGCTTGACGAAATCAGGCAGCGATTCCATGTAGGAATGCGAGTGACGCGAGCCATAGCTCATGTCCTGCCACTGACGGACCATACCCAGAACACCGTTGTTGAGCAGAATGATCTTCACCGGCAAGCCGTACTGCAGGCAGGTCGACAGTTCCTGAATGTTCATCTGGATACTGCCTTCGCCGGTCACACAGGCAACGTGCGCATCCGGAAAGCTCAGCTTGACGCCCATCGCAGCCGGGAAGCCAAAGCCCATCGTGCCCAGACCGCCCGAGTTGATCCAGCGGTTCGGCTTGTTGAAACGGTAGTACTGCGCAGCGAACATCTGATGCTGGCCGACGTCCGAGGTGACATAAGCGTCGCCATTGGTGACTTCGCACAGCGTTTCGATAACGGCCTGCGGCTTGATGACCGTGCCATCGCCATGGTTGTACGGGAACAGATCACCCGTACCGCGCCACTCGTCAATCTGCTTCCACCACGCCGCAACGGATGCCTTGTCAGGTGTCTCGCCGATCTCTTTCAACGTGGCGACCATTTCGGTCAGCACGCTTTCGACAGGACCGACGATAGGCACGTCGGCCTTGATGGTTTTGGAGATCGAAGCCGGGTCGATGTCGATGTGGATGATTTTTGCGTTCGGGCAGAACTTGCTCGCGCCATTGATGACACGATCATCAAAGCGCGCGCCTACAGCCAGAATGACGTCGGTGTGGTGCATCGCAAGGTTGGCGGTGTAGCTGCCATGCATCCCGAGCATGCCGACGAACTGGCGGTCAGTGCCCGGATAGCAGCCAAGACCCATCAGGGTATTGGTGACCGGAGCGTTGAGCAGTTGTGCCAGTTCGGTCAGTTGCGCCGACGCATTGCCCATGATCACCCCGCCACCGGCGTAGACGATAGGACGCTTGGCCGCCAGCAGCATCTCGACGGCTTTGCGGATCTGGCCGGAATGGCCACGAACCGCAGGGCTGTAGGAGCGCAGCTTGGCTTTTTTCGGGAAGACGTATTCGAACTTCTCGGCCGGGTTGGTCATGTCTTTCGGAATGTCGACCACGACAGGGCCTGGACGACCGGACTGCGCCAGGTAGAAAGCCTTTTTCAGGACTTCCGGGATTTCCGACGGGTGCTTGATCATGAAGCTGTGCTTCACGATCGGCCGAGAGATACCGATCATGTCGGTCTCCTGGAACGCATCGGTACCCACCAGTGTGCTCGCTACCTGACCGGACAGAACCACCATCGGAATGGAGTCCATGTACGCCGTGGCGATACCGGTAATGGCATTGGTTGCACCCGGGCCGGACGTCACCAGCACCACGCCCGCCTTGCCGGTAGCCCGCGCATAGCCGTCGGCCATGTGCGTGGCAGCCTGCTCGTGGCGAACAAGGATATGGCTTACCGCCGGTTCTTTGAACAGGGCATCGTAGACATGCAGGAGGGCACCACCCGGGTACCCATAGATATGCTCAACGCCTTCGTCACGCAAAAAGCGGACGACCATTTCAGCGCCAGATAAAAGCTCCACGTTGTTCACCTCTAAAACGCCAGAATACCGCCCACTCCGGGACGGGTCTTAATAGGTTTACTGCCAGCAGAGCATGAGCGACGGTGGTCGCCGACTACGTCAGCACTGACTGAGCAAGTATTGGGAGGTCCCTGAGTGTTGCGGAACATTCCCACCCAGCGCGAGGTAACGCGTTGCGGGTGTTACAGGTCGGCGCGGGTGTGCGCCTCATGATCTACTGAGAGGGTCTGCTTCTGGCAGTCCTTCTACAGCGAACTTTGGATTGTTGTGATTCCCCCCCTTCAAGTCAAGTGATCCGTGCGCTTTCTTGACAGCGGACCGGCGAAATCGCACCGTTTCGGACTGAAATGCACCGTTATGGTAGTTTTCTGTATGCACAGACTCTCAAGGACACGACATGCATTGGATGATTCTCGCAGCCGCACTGGCCCTCAGCACAACCAGCCAGGCCGCCTCAATCTATAAGTGGGTCGACGCCCAGGGCGTGACGCATTTCGATGCTCAACCCCCCACCGGCCAGCAGGTACAGGAAATCAATGTGCAGAAGCCGCCGCCTGCCGCTGCACCGAGCACTCCTGCGGACGACGGAGCCGCACAGCAACGCGCCATTGAGCAGAAAGTCAAAAGTCAGGTGAAAGCTCAGGAAGCGAAACGCGCGGAAAATTGCGAAACCCTGCGCACCAATCTTGCGCAGTTGCAGAATAATCCGCGAGTACGCGAGCAGGTTGGAGGAGAATCGAGGCGTCTTACGGAAGAAAACCGCAAGACGCGTACCGAAGAAACCGAGAAAGCCATCAGCGAATTCTGTCGCTAGAGGATTGGCTCAGCGAGCGGCTGTAATCAACTGGTCGAACCGTGCCAGATGCTGTTGCAGCAGCCGGGTTTCACCCAGGCGCCCGGCATAGACCATCTCGGCCATCTCCAGAATGCCGGACGCATTGGGCAGCGGCAGGTCGCGCTCAAGAATGACTTTCATGCGCGGCAGGAAGATCCATTGCAGCCACTGCGCGAACTCGAGCGTATCGACGCTGAACGGTTCCTGACTCGCAAGCGCCTGCTCGCTGGGCGGCGTCGCATCCCACCAGCCCAGCGCGCGCAACTCGCGCTCTATCAACAGCAACTGCTCGGCCACCTCAGGCAAACGCACGTCCATCAGCGAGCCTTTTGGCGAGCCAGCGCAGCACCGGCCGCATCACCCTGCTTTTCGCGAGATTGAGCGATCAGACCCCAGAGGCTGGCCTGAAGGCTGGTACGCCCGTTGGCGTAGGTCAGACCGCGACGAGCCAGTTGCTCGGCCTGGGCTGCATCACCCTGAGCCAGACGCACCTGAGCCAGACGATAAAGCACCTGAGGCTCACGCGGGGCAACACGCTGCGCACGCTCAAGGCTTGAGGATGCGCCGTTGAGGTCGCCACTGCTTTGCTGTTGCTGTGCCGTGGTCAGTAACGCCAGTACCGGACCGTCAAGCTGCTCGTCCTCTGACAAACCGCCGCCACTGGACGGAATACCGGTAGGTGCAGAAGCAGCCGGCATGCTGTAACTGTTGTTCGCCGGAGCCGGGCTGATCGGGGCCTGATTGACCGGAGCCGCGTCGACAGGCGGCGTGTTGACACTGAACGGCGCCTGACTGGCCGGCGCAGAGAAGCTCTGCCCTGCATCAGCACCACCAGCGCCCGGCACCATCACCACGACACCCGAATCCTGCGGCACGGCTTGCGGCTGCTGGACTGGAGCGGTGTTGGTTCGATAAGTGCCATTACGCGACGCTGCCGCGCGCTCGCCGTTGGACACCTTGGAGCTCGAATCCACGACCGGAATCGAGCCGCGTTCCACACTGGCGCAGCCGTTCAGCAAGGCCAGTGCCGTTAAAGCGGGAATCCACCATTTATTCACTTCAAAACCTCGATTGCCTAGTTCAACCAACCCTTGACCCAGTCCATCACCTCAGTGGCAGGTGCCGGAGCGCCGCCGCATGTCGCGCCGGGCTGGGGCTCACTGCCGCGAATATACGGCATCTGCACTGCATTCGGGCAGCTCGAATCAGAACCCTGACCGGTCTGAGCATCGACCCACGCCTGAACGACGTTATCCGGCATCGCCATGTCCAGCGGCAGCGGATTGGCCTTGCGCATAAAGCTGGTCCAGACCTGCAAGGCACCAGTGGCACCGGTAAACGGAGTCTTGCCGTTATCATCACGGCCCATCCACACCACTGCCAGCAGATCCTGACTGAAACCGGCGAACCAGCTGTCGCGCGAGTCGTTACTGGTGCCAGTCTTGCCCGCCAGGTTCAGCGAGCTTGGCAACACGTTGTAAACAGATTTGCCCGTCCCTTCGCGCATGACACGCTGCATCGCATTCTGTACCAGATAAATGGCACCCGGATCGAAACGCTGCTCGATCTTGAACGGATAACGCTTGAGCGGTTCACCTTCGGCGGTCAGCACACTGCGAATACCGCGCATCGGCGTATTGAACCCGCCACTGGCGATGGTCTGGTACATGGTGGCGACTTCCATCGGGCTCAAGCCGCCCGCGCCCAGCAGCATCGACGGATAAGCAGGCCACTCACGCGTTACACCCAGCTTGGCCAGTGTCTTGAACACAGTCGGAATACCCAGCTCAAGGCCCAGCTTGGCAGTCGACAGGTTGTAGGAGTGCGCCAGCCCTTGATACAGAAAGATGTTGCCATGCGACTTGTGATCGTAGTTCTGCGGTTTCCATATCTGGCCATCAGCGCCCTTGACCTGAAACAGTTCGTCGGCAATCCAGCTGGTCAGCGTGTACTGGCTCGGACGCTCCAGTGCGGTCAGGTAAATAGCCGGCTTGACCAGCGAGCCAATCGGACGCACTGCATCGATCGCCCGGTTGAAGCCCGAGAACCCGGCCTCGCGACCGCCAATCAGCGCCTGCACTTCACCGGTCTCCGGGTTGGTGACGACCATACCCGCCTCTACTTCATCCACACCCTTGCGCCCGGCGAGCTTTTTGAACGTGTCGTCCATGGCGGCCTGGGACTTCATCTGCAGGATCGGATCAAAGCTGGTAAAGATCCGCAGCCCTTCTTCGGTCAAGTCTTCATCGCGGTAGTCTTCGCGCAACTGGCGCTTGACCAGATCCAGGAACGCCGGGAACGAGCTATCGGCGAGCGTGCCGGTTTTGGTCACGCCCAGTGGCATTTTCTTCGCGGCGGCCACCACTTCGGGGGTGGCCACACCTTGCTGTTCAAACAGGTCGAGCACCAGATTACGACGTTCCAGAGCACGCTCGGGGTTGCGCCGCGGGTTGTAGAAGGACGGCCCCTTGACCAGCCCGACCAGCATCGCCACCTGATGAATCTTCAGCTCGGAAAGCGGCTGACTGAAGAAATACTGACTGGCCAGACCGAAACCGTGCACTGCACGCTGACCGTCCTGACCGACAAATACTTCATTGAGGTAAGCCTCGAGGATTTCCTGCTTGCTGTAATGAATCTCCAGCAAGACCGCCATCATGGCTTCGGTGAGCTTACGGGTCAGGCTGCGCTCGTTGGTCAGGTAGAAGTTCTTGACCAACTGCTGGGTCAGCGTACTGCCGCCCTGGCGCATCTGTCCTTGCGAAGTATTCACCCAGATAGCCCGGGCAATGGACTTGGGTGACACGCCGAAGTGGTGGTAGAAATCGCGGTCCTCGACCGCCACCAGCCCGTCAAGCAGATACGGCGGTGCCTGATCAAGCTTGATCAGGATCCGGTCTTCGAGGTTCTTCGGGTAAAGCCCGCCAATCAGCAAGGGCTCAAGCCGCGCCACGGCAAGCTTGGCACCATTACCTGATGACAGGTCGGCGACGTAATCGCCGGAAAAGCGCACGCGCACCTGCTGCGCCGCATCAGTGCCCTCGTAGAACTGGAAGCCACGCGTGTTGAGGTCGACGGTATTGCCATTCACCGCCGCAGCGCCGGGGCCATTCGCGACGCTTTCGCGGCGATAACCCAAGGCGTCGAGTTCGATGAGAAAATCGTCACGGCTCAGCTTCTGCCCGACGAACAGCTCCAGCGGTCGTGCATAGACCTTGGCCGGAATGGTCCAGCGCTTGCCGGAGAACTTCTCCTGAACGATTGCATCGAGGTAAATGGCCAGGCCGCCCAGCAGAACCAGGCCGACAATACCGAGCTTCAACGCCCAGCCCAGCCACTTGTTCAGGCTGCGAGGAGGTTGCTTTTTAGGAGAACGAGAGGTGCGGGATCGAGTCATGGGCGCGGATTATACGCACTTTAGCAAGGATCGACAGACGCCCGAGTCTGCGGTTTGCAGCCTCGCGCCAAGCGGCCATAATGGCGGCATCGCTTACTTACATTTTGAACACATTCCTGAAGGATCACCCGTGAGCCAGTCTTTGATTGCTGCCCTGCAGAACCCTGCTCTTTTCCCACATCCGGTGGAAAATTTCCAGCTCATCGAAACGCACATTTCGTGGGTTCTGCTGACTGGCCCGTATGCCTACAAATTCAAGAAACCGATGAACTTCGGTTTTCTGGATTTCACTACCCTGGCTCTGCGTAAGCATTTCTGTCACGAAGAGCTGCGCCTCAATCAGCGCCTGACCGACGACCTCTACATCGAAGTGCTGCCGATCACCGGCACAGTCGACGCGCCGCAATTGGGCGGCGACGGCGAAGTCATCGAATACGCCTTGAAGATGAAGCAATTTTCACAGGACGGCTTGCTCAGCACCCTGCAAGCCAACGGAGAGGTGACCACTGCGCATATCGACGAACTGGCGCGCCAGATCGCAGGCTTCCACCTCACCTCACCGCAGGTCGGAACCGAAAGCGAACTGGGCTCGCCTGACAGCGTCATGGCCCCTGTGGTACAGAATTTTGAGCAGATTCGTCCACTGATCAGCGAAAAATCCGATCTGACACAGCTCGACGCCCTGCAGGCGTGGGCAGAGTCTAGCTTTGCGCGGCTCAAGCCACTGCTGGCTCAGCGCAAGGCCGACGGATTCATCCGCGAATGCCACGGCGACATCCATCTGGGCAACGCGACAGTGATTGACGGCAAGGTCGTGCTGTTTGACTGCATCGAGTTCAACGAACCGTTCCGCAAGACCGACGTGTACGCCGACATCGGCTTCCTGGCAATGGACCTTGAGGACCGCGGCCTGAAATCCCTTTCCCGGCGCCTGATCAGCCAGTACCTGGAAGTCACCGGCGACTACGCAGGCCTGGAACTGCTGAATTTCTACAAGGCTTATCGGGCGATGGTTCGTGCCAAAGTGGCCCTGTTCAGCCAGCCATCCGATGCCGACGGTGTGCAGCGCGCAGCGACGCTTCGTCAATACCGCAACTACGCCAATCTGGCCGAAAGCTACAGCGCCATTCCCTCACCGTTCCTGACAATTACCCACGGTGTATCAGCCGTCGGCAAAAGCCATGTCGCAATGCGCCTGGTGGAATCGCTGGGCGCCATTCGCCTGCGTTCGGACATAGAGCGCAAGCGCCTGTTTGCCGGGCGAGATGAAGAGATGTATGGCGCGCAAGCCAACGATGCAACCTATGCACACCTGCACGAACTTGCCGGTATAACCCTTCGCGCAGGCTTCTCGGTAGTGATCGATGCCACCTACCTCAAGCATGGGCAGCGTGATGCAGCGGCAAAAGTCGCCGAAAACACCGGCGTGCCGTTTATGATCCTCGATTGCGAAGCACCACAGGCAGTGATCGCTGGCTGGCTTGCCCAGCGTCAGGCACAGAACAATGATCCTTCCGACGCAACCCTGGAGGTCATCGAGGCCCAGCAGGCCAACCGCGAACCGCTCAGCGCAGAGGAAACGCTGCGCAGCAAGAAGGTTGCCACCCACATCAGCAGTGAGCTGGACAGTCTCATCGACAACCTGCGCCAGCGCCTGCCGGGGCTTTAAAACCGGTACATGGCCGTTGAGCGGGTAATGCTTCACGGCCCCATAATGATGGCGATATAATGGCGTCATAATTCCAACGCAACCACATGTCCGAGGCCATCATGAGCCAGCCCAAACAGATCGACTCACCGCTTTATATGCTGCTGCGTAAAGATGATGTCGAAGGTTTCAACCAGGAAAAACCGCGAACCGGCACCATTGATATGGCCGGGGGTGACTTTCGAGGGCTGGACCTGCGGGCACTGGACACCGCCGGTATCGACTTCACCGACGCCTACTTTCGGTCTGCCGACCTTCGCGGCCTGGACCTGCGGCACACGCCGATGGAAGGTGCGAGCATCGCTCACGCACAGATTTCAGGCGTGTTCTTCCCCGCCGAGCTCTCGGCTGACGAGATTCTGATGTCGGTAAATTTCGGTACGCGCCTGCGCTACCGCACCCGCTAAAACTGTAAAACCGTCGCAGCCTGCATGCGCAATGCATGTCAGGCTGGCGCTGTGTCGCTTCATTTCTGAAACTCTCCCCCTCTAAAATATCGCGGCCATGCGCAGCCAGCCGTTATGCCGTGCAAGGCATTTTTGGCCTATGGATAGTTGTCAGGTGAAGAGCATGGACAGGGTCAAAAGAACTGTTGACTTACAAATGAGAATCGTTATGATTATCACATCCGGTCGCGAGACTGGACGGTAACTGAAAGACCTTGGTTCGGACTTTCAGATTATCTCCTCATCAGGCTAATCACGGTTTTTGACCCGGCTCTTTGCCGGGTCTTTTTTTGTCCTTCAAAAAGCTGCCCACCTCTCAAAAACCGTTGCCATATGACTCATACAGGCCAAGTCTGGCCAGCAAATCGTCCAGCAAGCTTGAGCCACCCAACCGCACGCGCCCGGCATTCATCCATTGCCGACCAAAACGGGCACGCGCCAGCATCATGTAAAAACGTGCCTCGTCGAACGTCCGGATCCCTCCAGCAACTTTCAACCCCACCTGCCCGCCGACGTCCGCGATGGACTCGAGCATCACCCGCGCAGCCTGCGGTGTAACGTGGGTGGCTGATTTGCCTGTGCTGGTCTTGATAAAGTCGGCACCCGAAACAATCGCATCGCGGCAAGCATTGAGGATCATTTGTGAATCGCGCAGATCGCCGGTTTCAAGTGTCGCAGTGAGTTTGACCCGCCCTGCACATAATGAGCTGCACGCCGATATCATCTCAAGGCCGGGCTGCCGATCTCCGCCGAGCAGTGCGCGAAAGGGATACACCACATCTATTTCGTCCGCGCCGGACAACAACGCGGCGCGAACTTGCGAGGTCACTGACTGAATGTTGCTGCTGCCATGAGGGAAATTGACTATGGCGACAACCTTGATGTCATGCGCCTGCATACGGTCCAGGGTGGTACGCGCCAGACACACGAAACGCGGCTGCACGCAGACCGCGGCAACCTGCCCCACAGGCGTCCATGCGCGCTGACAAATGCCGACGATGCGCTGCTCCGTGTCGTCGGCATTGAGGGCAAACAGCTCAAGCAGCCTTATGACCTGACGCGCCAGCCGCTCATCATCTGCTGTCATCTCTTTCATGGCGTATTCGCTCTGCAAAACATAGGCAGAACGATATACGGGCTTGAAGGCCAGCAGGCGTGAGCACCATGCTCAGAGAAAAAAGCCACAGGAAGACAGGAAAAAACTGACGCAGCCTGTAACAAGCCCGGCGTACGACAACGCGACAATCCAAAGAAGCTGTCAGACTACCCAGGTCAGGCGTCTACCCAAAAAACAGGCCTGTGGAGGCTTCTTGAAATTCCTTTGCACCTCAAGTCACTTGCACGAAGCCCAAAGCAGGGGTTTCGAGCTGGGCGAACACGCATTGCTGGCAGTACGTCGTCAGGGTGAAGTGTTCATCTACCAAAACCGCTGCCCGCATCGCGGTATCGCTCTGGAATGGCAGCCGGATCAATTCCTCGACAGCAGTGCCAGCCTGATCCGGTGCGCTACGCATGGGGCGTTGTTTCTGATCGAGAATGGCGAATGCGTTGCCGGCCCCTGCGAAGGCCAGTCATTGACGGCAATCCAGAGCCGTGAAGATGCTGAGGGGATCTGGGTGTCGCTGCCCATGGAGGATGACGAGGGCTGACTCGCCACGCCCAGAACGCTTCAATCCAGCCAGTGCAGCTGCAGTCGTCGGTCAATAACAATTTCGTCTGGCGTCAGGTGCACACCGTAGGCAAGAATTTGCACACCAGCGTCAATGGCTTCGCGCAACGCAGCCGCGTAAGCCGGATCGATCTCCTTTGCGGGTCGCACGGCGTCGATACCGGTGAGGTTGACGCAATACAACAACACGGCCCGCACGCCCTCGCGCGCCAGCGTGGCCAGTTCACGCAAGTGCCGCGCACCACGCTGGGTAACCGCGTCGGGAAACGCAGCGACACTGGAATCATCGAAACCCAACGTGACACTTTTCACTTCCAGATACAGATAGCCATCAGGGTATTCCAGGCGAAAGTCCACACGACTCTTTTCCTGCCCGTAGGCTACCTCGCGCTTGAGCGCCGTAAACCCTTCAAGTTCGCTGATAACCCCGGCGCGCAGGGCCTCTTCAACCAGCGTATTGGCTCGCCCGGTATTGATACAGGCCAGCCTGCCCTGCGGGGTCTCGCTGATTTCCCAAGTGCCCGGCAGCTTGCGCTTCGGGTCACTTGACCGACTGAACCACACACGCCCACCGGGCATCATGCAGTTGAGCATCGAACCGGTGTTGGGACAGTGAATGGTCAACAGCTCGCCGCTGTCGGTTTCGATATCAGCCAGAAAGCGTTTGTAACGGACCAGCAGACGACCCTGTTCAAGCTGCGGAGCAAAGCGCATCAGGCACCCCAGCTGCGCAAACCGCGAGCAATTCGCTCGACTGCCTGCTGAAGGCGCGGCAGGCTCTGTGTATAGGCAAAGCGCACATGATGCCCAGCCTGATGGCGACCAAAGTCCAGGCCTGGCGTAAAAGCGACATGCTCGGTTTCCAGAAAGTGCCTGCAGAACGCGAAGGCATCGCCGCCAAACGCCGAGATGTCGGCGTACAAATAGAATGCCCCTTCCGGCTCGACGGCAATACCGAAACCCAGTTCGCGCAGCGCAGGCAACAGGAAGTCCCGGCGACGGCCGAACTCGGCGCGCCGCTGCTCGAATATTTCAAGTGTCTGAGGCTCAAAGCAGGCAAGCGCGGCATGTTGCGCCATGCTTGGTGCGCTGATGTAGAGGTTCTGCGCCAGTTTTTCCAGATCGGCCACGGCGTCTTGCGGTGCAACCAGCCAGCCGAGGCGCCAGCCTGTCATGCCGAAATACTTTGAAAAACTATTGAGGACAAACGCTTCGTTATCCACCTCCAGCACACTGCTGGCCTCCACGCCGTAGGTCAGGCCGTGGTAGATCTCATCCACAACCAGGTGGCCGTTGCGAGCTTTCAGCGCCTGGGACAAGGCTGCCAGCTCGTCGCGATTCAACAGCGTGCCAGTAGGATTGGCAGGTGATGCCACCAGCGCGCCGACACTGTTCTGGTTCCAGTGAGCCGCCACCAGTTCGGGATTCAGTTGATAGCGTTCTTGCGGACCGACCGGCACCAGTTGCGCCTCGCCCTCGATCAAACGCAGGAAGTGTCGATTGCAAGGGTAGCCAGGGTCGGCGAGCAACCAATGCTTGCCCGGATCGACCAACAGGCTGCTGGCAAGCAACAACGCGCCCGAACCGCCCGGAGTGATCAGAATGCGCTGGGGATCAATATCAACGCCGTAGCGTCGGGCGTAAAATCCGGAAATGGCTTCGCGCAGTTGCGGAAGGCCGCGAGCGGCGGTGTAGCGGGTCTTGCCGTCTGCCAGTGCAGCCTGGCCAGCCTTGATGATGGGCTGCGCAGTCGTAAAATCGGGCTCACCGATTTCAAGGTGAATAACGTCATGACCCGCTGCCTGCAGTTCATTGGCACGCGCCAGCAGCGCCATCACATGAAAAGGTTCGATGGCGCGACTACGTGCACTGTAAGGCTGGGTCATGGATATTCCTTTATGGGTGCGGGTATTAAAAACATGATTGTCATGACGACGCGGCATGATTCTACCGAACCGACCGCCCTACGGTGCGTTAACGGGCTGAAAAACCCGTTCATCAAACGCTGAATAAAAGAAAGCTACGACGGTGCGCATCGACTAGAGTTCATTTAACTGAAGGGCAGATGTGAAATAGCCATCTCTGTAAGCGGACGGCGTCGTCATGCTCGACAACCGGGAGTAGCGCACTCCGATTTGATCTGGTAAGTTCGCCCGCTTGCAGCTGCAGGGCCGACGGGTGTCGGTGATGGAACAATCCTGCGCAATAGATTAGAAGAGTGAGAGGCGGTCCAGACATGCCCACCCCAGAAAAGCAACACAGCCATCTAATCGGCGGCTTTGCACCCTACCCGGAAACAAAGGGTGAGGAGTACATGAGCGAGCCCATGCGCGCGCACTTCACCAAGATCCTGAACAAGTGGAAGCAGGACTTGATGCAAGAGGTCGACCGAACGGTAGATCATATGAAGGACGAAGCTGCCAACTTCCCCGACCCGGCCGACCGTGCCAGTCAGGAAGAAGAGTTCAGCCTCGAACTTCGTGCCCGTGACCGCGAACGCAAGCTGATCAAGAAGATCGACAAGACGCTGCAACTGATCAAGGACGAAGAATACGGCTGGTGTGAATCGTGCGGCGTAGAGATCGGCATTCGCCGTCTTGAAGCGCGCCCGACTGCCGACCAGTGCGTCGACTGCAAGACACTTGCAGAAATCAAGGAAAAACAGGTCGGTAAATGACCTGGGGCCGCCTTTGACTGAAAAGACGCTTCGGCGTCTTTTTTTGTGCCTGCTCGAATCGCGCCCCTAGTGCCAGTGCGCGCGTTGCCTCGCGTGCCGACGCTTCACTTCGGTTCGTCGTTCTGGATTTGCGTCCGATCTTGAATTTGCGATGCGGCAAAGATATGTGACGCCGAGCGTCACGCACGGCATTCCTACGCTGGAGCGTGAGGAACGATAATCTCAACTATCGTGCGACGCTCCGCGTCGCATGCCGTTCTGGACGCTCTGCGTCACATGGCAGTTCTGTGATGTCAGGTGGGTTGGATTCTGCTCAAGTCCCCTTTTCGCCCCTCAGAGACCTACTTTGATGGGGCCAAAGTAGGCAAATCCCTTCGCTCCTGTTTTGCGTCGCCAGTGCTATCGCGACCGAAAAGCTTTGCGTTGGCAGCGGCTGCGTGTAGGGCGTGACAGTATTAACTATCGTGCGACGCTCCGCGTCGCATGCCGTTCTGGACGCTCTGCGTCCGATCTTGAACGAGCAACGCGGCGCAGAGTGAACATCGTCAAAAGAGTCCGCGTGACGACTACTGCGTTTCGCTTGCCCACTCAAGCCAGCCACCCGTAACATCCCGCCCATGAAAAAACCGGCCTATATCGGGCGCTTTGCGCCGACTCCCAGTGGTTATCTGCATTTTGGTTCGCTGGTCGCAGCACTGGCGTCCTATCTGGACGCTCGTGCAGTGGACGGCCAGTGGCTGTTACGCATGGAAGACCTCGACCCGCCGCGCGAGGTGGCCGGCGCGCAAGCCGCGATTCTTGAAACCCTTGAGCGCTATGGCTTTGAATGGGATGGCGAGATGGCTCGGCAGAGCGAGCGCCATGATGCCTACGCCGAAATACTCCAGCGCTGGTTCAATCATGGCCTGGCCTATGCCTGCACCTGCTCGCGCAAACAGCTCGAGCCGTTTGAAGGCGTGTATCCCGGTTTTTGCCGCAATGCGGGACATGCGCCCGAGAATGCCGCAATCCGCATCCGGGTCCCGGAGCTTGAATATCGCTTCGAAGACCGTGTGCAGGACACATTCAAAATGCACCTGGGACGCGAAAGCGGTGACTTCGTGATCCGCAGGCGCGACGGCCTGTATGCCTATCAGCTCGCCGTGATAATCGATGACGCCTGGCAAGGCGTGACCGATATCGTGCGCGGTGCCGACCTGCTGGACTCGACGCCCCGCCAGTTGTACTTGCAGGAACTGCTGGGCCTGCCCCAGCCACGCTACCTGCATGTGCCGCTGATCACCCAGCCGGATGGCCACAAGCTCGGCAAATCCTATCGCTCGCCACCGCTGCCGGCCGAACAGGCCACCCCTCTGCTGATTCGGGCATTGCGGGCACTAGGGCAACCACTCGATACGCACATGACCGATGGCACCGCGCAGGAAGTGCTTGCCTGGGGAATCCGCCACTGGAACGCCGACCTGATCCCCAGACTACGCAATATTGAAGAAGCCCGGATAGACTGATCCAGAGCGGTCGCCGCAAACTGCGACGCAAGTATGCTTGCAGGTTATCCGGCATCCGTTAACATGCCGCTCCTCATCTACCAGCACAGGGAGACCAGATGTACATATACCGGTTGGTTTTGCTTCTGGTGGTAGGCATCTATCTGTTCTCTCCGGCCATCATGGACTGGTGGATCGATGCGACCGGTGCCTGGTATCGCCCCTACATGCTGTGGCTGATCCTGATCGTGGTGACGTTCATTCTGCAAAGCCAGCGAGATGCCGATGAGCTTTAGTCTGACGCAGATGCTGATGGTCAGCGCCGCCTACCTGCTGGTGCTGTTCGGCGTAGCCTGGGTCAGCGAGCACGGCCTTATTCCGCGCTGGATCATCCGTCATCCATTGACCTACACCCTGTCACTGGGCGTGTACGCCAGCGCCTGGGCGTTTTATGGCACGGTCGGCCTGGCCTATCAGTATGGCTACGGTTTTCTGTCCAGCTACCTGGGGGTTTCCGGTGCATTCCTGCTTGCGCCAGTGCTGCTCTACCCGATCCTCAGAATCACCCGCACCTACCAGCTTTCATCGCTGGCCGATTTGTTTGCCTTCCGCTTTCGCAGCACCTGGGCTGGTGCGCTGACCACCGTATTCATGTTGATCGGCGTACTGCCGTTGCTGGCCTTGCAGATTCAGGCAGTGGCCGACTCCATCGGCATTCTGACTCGCGAACCGGTGCAGGATCGGGTGGCCGTGGCGTTCTGCGCGCTGATCACCCTGTTCACTATTTTCTTTGGCTCGCGACACATCGCAACCCGTGAGAAGCACGAAGGGCTGGTATTCGCCATCGCCTTCGAATCGCTGATCAAGCTGATTGCACTGGGCGGTGTCGGGCTGTACGCCTTGTATGGCGTGTTCGACGGCCCGCAACAGCTGGAACTGTGGCTGTTGCAGAACCAGACCGCCCTCGCCTCGCTGCACACGCCGTTGCAGGAAGGCCCCTGGCGCACCCTGCTGCTGGTGTTCTTCGCCTCGGCGATTGTCATGCCGCACATGTATCACATGACCTTCACTGAAAACCTCAACCCGCGCTCGCTGGTCAGCGCCAGTTGGGGGCTGCCACTGTTTCTGCTGTTGATCAGCCTCGCTGTTCCACTGATCCTCTGGGCCGGGCTCAAACTCGGGGCCACGACCAGCCCGGAATACTTCACCCTCGGGATCGGTATCGCGGCCAACAGCAAGTCGCTGGCCCTGCTCGCCTATATCGGCGGGCTGTCGGCGGCCAGCGGGCTGATCATCGTGACTACGCTGGCGCTGTCCGGCATGGCCCTCAACCATCTGGTGCTGCCGCTTTATCAGCCGCCAGCCGAGGGCAACATCTACCGCTGGCTGAAGTGGACGCGACGCGGGCTGATCGTGGCGATCATTGCCCTGGGTTACGGCTTCTACCTGCTGCTCGGTGCCCAGCAGGATCTGGCTAATCTCGGCATCGTCGCTTTCGTTGCGACGCTGCAATTCCTGCCGGGCGTACTGTCGGTGCTTTACTGGCCGACCGCCAACCGGCGAGGCTTCATCGCAGGCCTGCTGGCCGGCATTGCGGTCTGGGCAGTCAGCATGCTGCTGCCGCTGATCGGCAACCTGCAGGGCTTTTATATCCCCTGGCTGAACATGATCTACGTGCTGGACGACACCAGCTGGCACATGGCAGCTATCGCGTCCCTCGCGGCCAACGTGTTGTTGTTCACCCTGATATCCCTGTTCACCAATGCCAGCCCTGAAGAAGTCGGAGCCGCCGAGGCCTGCGCGGTCGATAACGTGCGCCGCCCGCAACGCCGTGAACTGCATGCCGTGTCGCCCCAGGAATTCGCCACCCAACTGGCCAAGCCGCTGGGCGCGAAAGCCGCACAGAAGGAAGTCGAACAGGCGCTGCGCGATCTGTACCTGCCATTCGACGAGCGCCGTCCTTATGCCCTGCGCCGCCTGCGCGACCGGATCGAGGCCAACCTGTCCGGGTTGATGGGGCCAAGTGTCGCCCAGGACATGGTGGAAACCTTCCTGCCGTACAAATCGGGCAGCGAAAAATATGTCACCGAAGACATACATTTTATTGAAAGCCGTCTTGAGGACTACCACTCGCGCCTGACCGGCCTTGCTGCCGAACTCGACGCCCTGCGCCGCTACCATCGCCAGACCCTGCAGGAACTGCCGATGGGGGTGTGCTCGCTGGCCGAAGATCAGGAGATCCTGATGTGGAACAGGGCGATGGAAGAGCTGACCGGTATCGTCGCCCAGCGCGTGGTGGGTTCGCGGCTGGAAACCATCGCCGAACCCTGGAAAAGCCTGCTGACCGGCTTTACCAGCCTGCCCGATGAGCATCTGCACAAGCAGAAACTCGGTCTGGACGGCCAGACCCGCTGGCTCAACCTGCACAAGGCAGCCATCAACGAGCCTCTCGCCCCAGGCAACAGTGGTCTGGTGGTGCTGGTCGAGGACCTGACCGACACGCAGATGCTTGAAGACAAGCTGGTGCACTCGGAGCGGCTGGCCAGCATTGGTCGACTGGCAGCTGGCGTGGCGCATGAGATCGGCAACCCGATCACCGGCATTGCCTGTCTTGCGCAAAACCTGCGTGAAGAGCGCGAAGAAGACGGCGAACTGAAAGAAATCAGCAGTCAGATACTTGAACAGACCAAACGTGTATCGCGCATTGTCCAGTCATTGATGAGCTTTGCCCACGCGGGGGCTCATCAGCATAGCGACGAGGCTGTTTGTCTGGCTGTGGTGGCTCAGGATGCTATTGGTCTGCTGGCACTGAACCGGCGCAATTTCGAAGTACACTTCTATAACCTGTGCAACCCCGAACATTGGGCTGTCGGCGACCCGCAGCGCTTGGCACAAGTGCTGATCAACCTGCTCTCCAATGCCCGCGATGCGTCCCCGGCAGGCAGTGCGGTCAGGGTCAGAAGCGAAGTATCCGAGCACACGGTGGACCTGATCGTCGAAGACGAAGGCAGTGGGATTTCAAAGGCAATCATGGACCGATTGTTCGAGCCGTTCTTCACTACCAAGGAGCCTGGCGAAGGAACCGGACTTGGCCTCGCGCTGGTCTATTCCATCGTTGAAGAGCATTATGGACAAATCACTATCGACAGCCCGGCCGATCCCGAGCAGCAGCGTGGAACCCGTATTCGGGTGACCTTGCCACGTCATGTCGACGCGACGTCCACCGTGAACTGAGACCGTCGAGAGAACTGAATCAATGCCGCATATTTTGATCGTCGAAGACGAAACGATTATCCGCTCAGCCCTGCGTCGCCTGCTTGAACGCAATCAGTATGAAGTCAGTGAGGCCGGCTCCGTTCAGGAAGCTCAGGAGCGCTTCAGCATTCCGTCTTTTGATCTGATCGTCAGCGACCTGCGCCTGCCAGGCGCGCCGGGTACCGAACTGATCAAGCTCGGCGAAGGCAAACCTGTGCTGATCATGACCAGTTACGCCAGCCTGCGCTCAGCGGTCGATTCGATGAAGATGGGGGCAGTGGATTACATCGCCAAACCCTTCGATCACGATGAAATGCTGCAGGCGGTCTCACGAATCCTGCGTGATCGCCAGACGGTCAAGGGGCTTCAGGACGAGCGTAACGCCCTTGCCAAGGCTAACGGCGCTGAAAAAGGCCCGGCACAGAATAATAATGGCGAGATCGGCATCATCGGTTCTTGCCCGCCCATGCTGGATCTCTACAGCAAGATCCGCAAAGTGGCACCGACCGATTCCAATGTTCTGGTTCAGGGCGAGTCGGGCACCGGCAAAGAACTGGTCGCCCGCGCCCTGCACAACCTGTCACGCCGTGCCAAGGCGCCGATGATCTCGGTCAACTGTGCGGCCATCCCTGAATCGCTGATCGAGTCTGAATTGTTCGGTCACGAGAAAGGCGCATTCACCGGAGCCAGTGCAGGTCGTGCTGGTCTGGTCGAAGCTGCTGACGGGGGCACGCTGTTTCTCGATGAAATCGGCGAGCTGCCGCTGGAAGCCCAGGCACGCCTGCTGCGCGTTTTGCAGGAAGGCGAGATTCGTCGTGTCGGCTCGGTGCAATCGCAAAAGGTTGATGTACGCCTGATTGCCGCAACCCACCGCGACCTCAAGACGCTGGCCAAAAATGGCGAGTTTCGTGAAGACCTGTTCTACCGCCTGCACGTCATCGCCCTGAAACTCCCCGCCCTGCGCGAGCGTGGCAGCGATATTCTGGAAATCGCCCGTGCGTTTCTGGTACGCCAGAGCGCCAAGGTCGGTCGCGACGACCTGAAGTTTTCCCCCGACGCCGAACAAGCCATTCGCCATTACAGTTGGCCAGGTAACGTACGCGAACTGGAAAATGCGGTGGAGCGCTCGGTGATCCTGTGCGAAAACCCGGAAATCACCGCAGACCTGCTGGGCATCGACATCGAGCTCGACGGTCTGGATGACGACGAGTACATGGGCATGGCACCGCTGCCGGGGTCTTCCAGCTCGACGGGCAATGAGCCGGCCGAAGACCTGTCGCTTGAGGACTATTTCCAGCACTTCGTTCTGGAGCATCAGGACCACATGACTGAAACCGAACTGGCGCGCAAACTGGGCGTCAGCCGCAAGTGTCTGTGGGAACGTCGTCAGCGTCTGGGCATTCCGCGTCGCAAGGGCGTCGCCAACGAGACGTAAAAAGCGGCAAAAGGCTCTGGCACGCGGTGCGCAGAGCGGGTAGAAACTGTTACCGCAAACACTTCACGTAACAAAAGCCGGGTCTTACGGTAACGCAGACCCGGCTTTTTTATGCCCGCAACAACCGCCTTTCGCCCGCAAACGCCCGGTTTACGGGGCTTCGCAAAAGTTGGCACAGCTTCTGCTATATGCTTAGTACAAGAAAAACAACAAGCAGTACGACACCCATAATAAAAACAACACGAATCGACTCACGCATAACAAGAACAACACGGCGGAGGCGCAGCTAACTGATTCTTTTGGAGAGGAGTTGTATTTGGGGCTTGCCCCGCAACCAGGCCGAGAACAACAAAAACTACCCTTAGGTAGAGCCTGAACTGGTTGGATCGGATGATCATTGCAACGCAGCGACCAAAGCAATCCGTTTGCTCTTGACTCCCGATTGGGAGGTTTCACAGACGAAGGTCTCGTGAATGGGCACTCAACAAAAACAAGAAGCCCATACAGAAAACAATAATAAAGAGCACACACTTTGGGGGAGCTTCGGCTCCCCCAGTAGCTTCCCCAGCGTTAATACGCGCCATCGTTTGCCCTTCCGCGACAGCTTCCTACACCATCCCTCGACTAAATGCTAGAATCCCCGCCCATCATGCGGTCATTCCACGTTTTTGGCCGAATATTCCTTCAAACAGTGCATCCCATGCTGAAGAAGTTGTTCCAGTCATTTCGTTCCCCACTGCGCAAACCGCAGCAACATACGCGTACCACGCCTGAAGTGCTCAATAGCAGCCAGCATTCGCTGCAACGCAGCCAGTTCAGCCGTTATGCCGTCAATATCGTCGAGCGCCTGCAGAACGCTGGCTACCAGGCCTATCTGGTCGGTGGCTGTGTACGCGACATGATGCTCAACATCACGCCCAAGGATTTCGACGTCGCGACCAGCGCCACGCCGGAACAAGTGCGTGCCGAATTCCGCAATGCGCGGATCATTGGCCGCCGGTTCAAGCTGGTGCATATCCATTTCGGTCGTGAAATCATCGAAGTGGCGACCTTCCGCGCCAATCATCCACAGGATGACGAAGAAGAGGACAGCAACCAGTCCTCGCGCAATGAAAGCGGGCGCATTCTGCGTGACAACGTGTACGGCACGCTTGAAGAGGACGCCCAGCGTCGCGACTTCACGATCAACGCGCTGTATTACGATCCGATCAGCGAGCGTGTTCTGGATTACGCCAATGGCGTACACGACATTCGCAACCGTCTGATCCGCCTGATCGGCGATCCGGAGCAGCGTTATAAAGAAGACCCGGTGCGCATGCTGCGTGCGGTGCGCTTCGCTGCCAAGCTGGACTTCGGCATCGAAAAGCACAGCGCGCAACCGATTCGCTCGCTGGCACCGATGCTGCGCGATATTCCGTCGGCACGCCTGTTCGAAGAAGTGCTCAAACTGTTCCTCTCCGGGCATGCCGCTCCCACCTTTGAAATGCTGGTGGACCTGGAACTGTTCGAACCGCTGTTCCCGGCCAGTTCCAAGGCGCTGGAATACAACCCGACCTACACCCATACACTGATCAGCAATGCCCTGATCAATACTGACCTGCGCATCAAGCAGAACAAACCGGTCACACCGGCGTTCCTGTTTGCCGCGCTGCTCTGGCCTGCCTTGCCGGCCAAGGTGCTGCGCGCCCAGGAACGTGGCATGCCGCCGATTGCAGCGATGCAGGAAGCCGCTCACGAACTGATTATCGAGCAATGCCAGCGCATCGCGATTCCCAAGCGCTTCACGCTGCCGATCCGCGAGATCTGGGACATGCAGGAGCGCCTGCCGCGCCGTTCGGGCAAACGTGCAGACCTGTTGCTGGACAACTCAAGGTTCCGTGCGGGTTACGATTTCCTGCTGTTGCGTGAAACTGCGGGCGAGCAGACCGATGGTCTGGGCCAGTGGTGGACCGATTATCAGGACTGCAACGACAGCGAACGCCGCGACATGATTCGTGACCTGAGCAACAAGCCCGAAGCTGCAGGCGCAGCGCCACGCAAGCGTCGCCGTAACAGCGGTGCCAAACGCAAGCGCACCACCGGCGAGGCGCAAAGCGGTGAATGAACCGCTGTTGACCACTGAACGCGTTTACATCGGCCTGGGCAGTAATCTTGCTGACCCGGCCGAGCAATTGCGCAGCGCCCTCAAAGCAATGGCGCAGTTACCCGGTTGTCAACTGACCAGCGTGTCATCGTTCTACGTCAGCGACTCGCTGCTGCCCGGCCAGCCGCGCTTTACCAATGCCGTCGCAGCACTAGACACTACCCTGACGCCACTGACCCTGCTGGACGCGCTACAGGCCATCGAGCTGGATCAGGGCCGCGAACGCCACGAACGCTGGGGGCCTCGCACGCTGGACCTCGACATTCTGCTGTTCGGCAATCGCATGATCGATGAACCGCGCCTCAAGGTGCCGCATTACCACATGCAGGCGCGGGCATTCGTGCTGTACCCGCTGGCAGAGCTGGCCCCAGGCCTGACGCTGGCCGACGGACGCGAACTCGATCGTCTACTTGACGACTGCCCGTTTACCGGCCTTGAACGCCTGCCCGCCGAGGCGTAAAGCCTGTCTGTCACCGCACATGTGTAACCGGTCCGACGCACAGGTAACACCTTCAATTGACTTCACGCCCCCTCCTCACGAAGATAGGCCTCCCGCCGCCGCACCACAGGCGAACGGGCGCGAAACAGGCCTTTGCAAAACACCGCGACACGACGGTGTGCCTGCTTTTCCAGGATGACTCTCACGCGCTGAACACCCGTCTTCACAGCGCCTGATGGAGGACTTACATGCCGAACATAACCGTTACGTCGCTGCTGGCCATGAAACAGAAAGGTGAGAAAATCACCATGCTGACCTGCTACGACGCAACCTTCGCCCACACCGCCTGCCAGGCCGGTGTCGAAGTGCTGCTGATAGGCGACTCGCTGGGCATGGTCCTGCAAGGTCACGACAGCACCCTGCCCGTCACGACCGCCGAAACCGCGTACCACGTTGCGTGTGTGAAACGCGGTAATCAGGGCGCGATGATTCTCGCCGACCTGCCGTTCATGGCCAACGCCACGCTGGAGCAGACCCTCATCAACAGCGCGACGCTGATGCAGGCAGGTGCGCACATGATCAAGGTCGAAGGCGCTGCATGGCTGGCCGAGTCGATCCGTCTGCTGGCAGAACGCGGTATTCCGGTGTGCGCGCACATGGGCCTGACGCCGCAGGCAGTCAACGTACTGGGCGGCTACAAGGTTCAGGGTCGACTGGAAGCACAGGCACGGCAGATGCGTGCCGACGCGATCGCGCTGGAACAGGCGGGCGCAGCGATGATCCTGCTGGAGTGTGTGCCGAGCGAACTCGCCGAAGAAATCACCCAGGCGGTGAAAATTCCGGTCATCGGTATTGGCGCAGGCAGCGCTACCGACGGCCAGGTACTGGTGCTGCACGACATGCTGGGCCTGTCCATCAGCGGGCGCGTACCCAAATTCGTGAAAAACTTCATGACCGGTCAGCCCGATATCCAGTCGGCTATCCAGGCCTACGTGGCCGCGGTCAAAGACGTCAGCTTTCCAGCAACTGAACACGGATTCTCGGCATGAACACAGTAAAGACCGTACAGGAACTGCGTGCCGCCGTTGCGCGGGCACGCAGCGAAGGCAAACGGATCGCGTTGACCCCGACCATGGGCAACCTGCACAGCGGCCACGCCGCACTGGTCGCCAAGGCGGCCCAACGTGCCGACTTCGTGGTCGCCACCATTTTCGTCAATCCGCTGCAGTTCGGCCCCAACGAAGACTTGGCCACTTACCCTCGCACCCTGGCGGCCGATCAGGAAAAACTTCTGCAGGCCGGGTGCAACCTGCTGTTCACCCCAAGCGTCGAGGAAATGTACCCGCACGGCATGGCCGATCAGACGCTGGTCAGCGTGCCACACCTGTCGCAAGGCCTGTGCGGTGCGAGCCGTCCCGGCCATTTCGAGGGCGTTGCTACAGTCGTCAGCAAGCTCTTCAACATGGTGCAGCCAGACCTGGCGATTTTCGGCGAAAAAGACTTCCAGCAGCTGGCGGTGATTCGCGCCATGGTCCGTGACCTGAACATGCCGATCCAGATCATCGGAGAACCTACCGTGCGTGCCGACGACGGTTTGGCGCTGTCCTCGCGTAACGGTTATCTGAATGAAGCTCAGCGCGCTGCGGCACCCGCGCTGTATCAGGCCATCCGCCAGACCGCCGACGCGATCAGCGCAGGCGAGCAGGATTTCGACGCACTGCTGACGAGCAAGAAGCAGCAACTGGAGGCAGCCGGTTTTCGTATCGATTATCTGGAAATACGTGACGCCACCAGCCTGCGTCCGACCACTGCCGAAAATCGCGACGTGGTCATCCTCGCCGCCGCATTCCTGGGTAAAACCCGCCTGATCGACAATCTGCACCTGACCAGAAGCTGACGGGATGCGCCGGGGCAATGAACTAAGCCACACCGGCAATGCCATACCGGTACAGGTTGCCTGAACCACAACCGACAGCATTTGAGCGCAAGCCCCGGCTTCTTGTGTGCGAAAAAGTACCGGGGTCATGTAAGGCGAGGCGCAGACAAACGGGTACGCGAAGGGTAGTCTGCTATGTATAGCCCGTGAGAAAGCTTGCGACCTCGCCCCAAGAATATCCAAAGACAGAACCAGTTAAAGGAAACCCGCAGCGATGGCGTACTACCGCAATCCTCCCGATGTGACCGCTCTGCCCGCCTGGCAAGCGTTGAGCAAACACCGCCAGTCCATGCAGAATTTCAGCATGCGCGAAGCGTTCAATTCTGATCCGCAGCGCTTCAGCCAATTCACCCTCAGCAGCGCCGGTCTGTTTCTCGACTACTCCAAAAACCTGATCACCACCGAAACCCGTGATCTGTTGGTCAGCCTGGCGGGCGAAGTGAACCTCAAGGACGCCATCAAGGCTCAATACGATGGCGAGCTGGTCAACTCATCCGAAGGTCGCCCGGCGTTGCACACTGCCCTGCGCCGGCCAGTTGGCGACAAGTTGAAAGTCAACGGCGTCGATGTGATGCCGGACGTACACCGCGTACTCAATCAGATGACCGAACTGGTCGGCCGCATCCATGACGGCCTGTGGCGCGGTTACACCGAAAAGCCGATCACCGACGTGGTGAACATCGGCATTGGCGGTTCGTTCCTCGGCCCGGAGCTGGTCTCCGAAGCGCTGGTGGCCTACGCGCACAAAGGTGTCCGTTGCCATTATCTGGCGAACATCGATGGCAGCGAGTTTCACGAACTGTCGATGAAAATTCGCGCCGAGACCACGCTGTTCATCGTCTCGTCGAAGTCCTTCAATACGTTGGAAACCCTGAAAAACGCTCAGGCTGCACGCGCCTGGTATCTGGCGCAGGGCGGTTCCGAAGTCGAACTGCATCGCCACTTCATTGCGGTTTCCAGCAACAACGCCGCGGCCGTAGCCTTTGGCATCCGTGAAGAAAACATCTTCCCGATGTGGGACTGGGTCGGCGGTCGCTATTCGCTGTGGTCGGCTATCGGCCTGCCTATCGCGCTGGCCATCGGCATGTCCAACTTCAAGGAACTGCTGTCCGGTGCCTACACCATGGACCAGCACTTCCAGAGCGCCCCTTTCGAACAGAACATGCCGGTGCTGCTGGCGCTGCTGGGCGTCTGGTACGGCAACTTCTGGAACGCACAAAGCCACGCGATCCTGCCGTACGATCACTACCTGCGTAACATCACCAAACACCTGCAACAACTGGACATGGAATCCAACGGCAAAAGCGTCCGTCAGGACGGTACGCCGACCTCCACCGACACCGGCCCGGTCATCTGGGGCGGCGTGGGTGCCAACGGTCAGCATGCTTATCACCAGTTGCTGCATCAAGGCACACAGATGATTCCGGCCGACTTCATCGTGCCGATCGTCAGCTTCAACCCGGTTGCCGACCATCACCAGTGGCTGTACGCGAACTGCCTGTCACAAAGCCAGGCTCTGATGATGGGCAAGACCCGCGCCGAAGCCGAAGCCGAACTGCGCGAGAAGGGCATGAGCGAGGAAGAGGTGCAGAAACTGGCACCGCACAAGGTCATCCCCGGTAACCGTCCGAGCAACACCCTGGTGGTCGAACGCATCAGCCCGCGTCGTCTTGGCGCACTGGTGGCGATGTATGAGCACAAGGTGTTCGTGCAGAGCGTGATCTGGGGCACCAATGCCTTTGACCAATGGGGCGTGGAACTGGGCAAGGAGATGGGCAAGGCCGTGTACCAGCGTCTGACCGGCGGCACCGAAGAGCCTGCTGACGATGCATCGACCCAAGGCCTGATCAACTACTTCCGCGGCCGTCACCGCGGCTAAACGCTATCGCCCCCCAGGCTCCGTGCTACACACAAGTTCGCTCCTGATTCTGGCCGAAGGCCGTGGGAGCGAACTTGTTCGCGAATACGGTATTTCAGACGTTATATTCTTGGCGAATGTAGCGGCCCCTTCGCGAACAAGTTCGCTCCCACGCCCTGCGGGCAGAAGCTCGGGGCCTCAGGGCTTGTGTCTAACCATGGGTGCGTAACGGGGTTTATCTCCCCCGATGCACGAGCACGACATGGAATTCATCCGCACCCGCATCGAAACCCAAGTCATCAGCCTTACCGGCCTGGCCCTGGGCCAGCTGGATCTGGAGAACCCCAAGGGCGACCCTGGTCTGTTTGGTCCTCAGGCAGTGTGCTGGAAGGTACACGGCGATTTCACCAGTATGCTGGTCGGCGGCATCAGCGCCTTGATGCTGCAGGCTTTGCACCCGCTGGCACTGGCGGGTATCTGGGACCACTCCAACTTTCGTCAGGACATGCTCGGCCGCCTGCGGCGTACCGGGCAGTTTCTGTCCGGCACCACCTACGGTTCCACGCAAGATGCCAACTGGCTGATCGACAAGGTGCGCAATATTCACCTCAATATCGTCGGCACCGCGCCCGATGGCCGGCCGTATGCCGCCAGCGATCCGGATTTGCTGACCTGGGTGCATGTGGCCGAAGTCAGCAGCTTTCTCGCATCCCATCTGCGCTACCTCAACCCGGATATGTCGCTCGCCGATCAGGACGCCTACTACGCTGAAACAGCGCTGGTTGCCGAACGGCTCGGGGCAGGTAATGTTCCGCGCTCACGTCAGGCCATCGCTGATTATCTGGCAGACATTCGCGGGCAACTGGTATGTGACGAACGCAGTCACGAAGTGCTGCGCCTGCTGCTCGATGCCCCTGCGCCCAACTGGCTGGCCAAGCCTTTCGGTGTGTTGATGATGCGTGCCGGTATCGACTTGCTGCCGGACTGGGCGAGCGAAATGCTCGACATTACCCAGGGTCCCGTGCAGCGCCGGATGATCCGCCTGGGCGTCAACAACACCGCGCCCATTTTGCGTTGGGCCGTACGGGACGGATCAGCGCAACGTGCCAGACGCCGCATGGACGTTACGTAAAGGTTTTCGGCAAAACGTGACCGAGCGGTTCACGGTTGGAACCTGCCTGCCTATCTGTGCCACCATGAGCTCTCAATAACAATGAGGATCAGCACCATGCAGGACGTCGTTATCGTCGCCGCCACCCGTACCGCCGTCGGCAGTTTTCAGGGTTCTCTGGCTGCCATTGCTGCTGTAGATCTTGGCGCTGCAGTCATTCGTCAACTGCTGGTGCAGACCGGCGTGGACGGCGCGCAAGTCGATGAAGTCATCATGGGCCAGGTGCTGACCGCCGGCGCAGGCCAGAACCCGGCGCGACAGGCCGCCATCAAGGCGGGCCTGCCCTTCTCGGTACCGGCCATGACCCTGAACAAAGTCTGCGGCTCGGGTCTCAAGGCACTGCACCTGGCGACCCAGGCGATTCGCTGCGGTGATGCCGAGGTCATCATTGCTGGCGGCCAGGAAAACATGAGCCTGTCCAACTACGTACTGCCGGGCGCACGTACCGGTTTGCGCATGGGCCACACCAGCATGGTCGACACCATGATCACTGATGGTCTGTGGGATGCATTCAATGACTACCACATGGGCATCACCGCCGAGAACCTCGCGCAGCAGTACGACATCAGCCGTGAAGCCCAGGATCAGTTCGCTGCCCTGTCTCAGCAAAAAGCGATTGCGGCCATTGAAGGCGGGCGCTTTGTCGATGAGATCACCCCGATCCTGATACCTCAGCGCAAGGGCGAGCCATTATCATTCGCCACTGACGAACAGCCCCGCGCTGGCACCACGGCCGAAACACTCGGCAAACTCAAACCTGCGTTCAAGAAGGACGGCACCGTCACCGCTGGTAACGCGTCTTCGCTCAACGACGGTGCCGCCGCCGTGATGCTGATGAGCGCGGCCAAAGCCGAGCAGTTGGGCCTGCCAGTGCTGGCGCGCGTCGCCGCGTACGCCAACGCAGGTGTCGACCCGGCCATCATGGGCATCGGCCCGGTCAGTGCAACCCGGCGCTGCCTGGACAAGGCTGGCTGGTCGCTGGACGAACTGGATCTGATCGAAGCCAACGAAGCCTTTGCCGCACAGTCGTTGTCGGTCGGCAAGGAACTGGGGCTGGACCCGCAAAAGCTCAACGTCAATGGTGGTGCCATCGCCCTTGGCCACCCGATTGGCGCGTCAGGCTGCCGCGTGCTGGTGACGCTGCTGCACGAGATGATCAGGCGCGATGCGAAGAAGGGCCTGGCCACGCTGTGCATCGGCGGTGGCCAGGGGGTTGCCCTCGCGCTGGCACGCTGAGGGCGCTTACGATCGTAATCAGGCGCCTGCGGGCGCCACTTCCATGTCCACGGGCTCTGGACGCTTGATCAGCGCGTAGATCACGCCGGTCAGCACGCTACCGGCGATAATCGCCAGCAGATACAACAGCGCATGGTTGATGGCGTTGGGGATCAGCATCACAAACAGGCCGCCGTGTGGCGCCATCAGCTTGCAGCCGAAGTACATCGACAATGCACCGGTCAGCGCGCCACCCACAACACTGGCCGGAATGACCCGCAACGGGTCCTTGGCGGCAAATGGAATGGCACCTTCGGAAATAAAGCACAGCCCCAGCACGAACGCCGCCTTGCCTGCCTCTCGCTCGCTCTGGGCAAACTTGCGGCGGGCCAGGATCGTGGCGATGCCCATACCGATGGGCGGCACCATACCGGCAGCCATGGCAGTGGCCATCGGCGCATAGCTCTGGGACGCCAGCAGACCGACCGAGAACGCATAGGACGCCTTGTTGATCGGCCCACCAAGGTCGACGCACATCATTGCACCGAGCACCACGCCCAGCAGGATGGCGTTGGTGGTGCCCATGCTGTCGAGGAAGTGAGTCAAGGCTTCCAGCATGCCCGCAACCGGCTTGCCGACCACGTAGATCATCACCAGACCGGTGAACAGGCTCGACAGCAACGGGATGATCAGAATCGGCTTGAGCGCTTCGACGCTGGCTGGCAGGCGTGCATAGCGGTTGATCGCTGCAGCACTGTAACCGGCCAGAAAACCGGCAATGATACCGCCAATGAAGCCGGCACCCAGCGTACTCGCCAGCAGACCGCCGATCATGCCAGGCGCAAGGCCCGGGCGATCAGCAATCGAATACGCGATGTAACCGGCCAGCAATGGAACCATGAGTTTGAACGCAGCTTCCCCGCCGATCTGCATCAAGGCCGCCGCCAGCGTGCCTTGCTCTTTGAACGCGGTAATGCCGAACACAAACGACAGGGCGATCAACAGACCACCTGCCACCACCATCGGCAGCATGAACGAAACACCGGTCAGCAGGTGCTTGTACACACCTGCCTTTTCTTGCCTGGCAGGTGATTTGGCAGCAGCCTCGTCGGACTCGACCTGGCCTTCTGCCAAGGCTTTTTTCAACGTTGCTTCGGACTGCTTGAGCGCGATCCCGGTGCCGCAACGGTAGATTTTCTTGCCGGCAAAACGATCAGTATTGACCTCGATATCCGCAGCCAGCAGCACCACGTCGGCCTCGGCAATAGCCTTGGCGCTGAGCGGATTGCGCGCGCCGACCGAGCCCTGGGTTTCGACTTGCAGGTCGTAATTCAGACGCTTGGCCGCTTGCTGGATCGCTTCGGCAGCCATGAACGTGTGCGCAACCCCGGTCGGGCAGGCTGTGATCGCAACAATGCGCGGCTGCGCACCGGCACCCTCGGTTGCTTGAGGCGTGACCGCCTCAGACGCCGCATGCACCTGCGCTTCTCGCTCGGCGCGTTGCAGAAAACCGTCGACGTCCTGCAACGCATGGGCAGGCGAATCCTGAAACAGACGTTTGCCGACAAAGCGGCTCAAATCCACCGGACCGGTATTGACCACCAGAACAAGGTCGGCGGCTTCGATGTCCTGGGCGGACAACTGCTGGTCCGACTTGTTGGGATCGATGATTTCGACGCTGGTTTCCCAGCCCTGGCGCAATGCCGCCGCTTCGAGCAATCGTGCGCTGAGTACGCTGCTGACCTTGCCGTTCGGGCAGGCCGTAACTATGGCTAACTTCATGACGATCCTCTCTTATTGTTCTGAAAGGCTGCGTACAGTGACGCCGCCTTCAAGCCGTTTGAGTTGCGCGGCATCGGTGATACCGAAACCGATCTGGGTCACTGCCATGGCGGCAATCGCTGTGGCAGTGCGCAAGGTCTTCTGTGGCTCGTGAGCGCTGATCAGCCCGTGCACCATGCCGGCCAGAAGCGAATCACCAGCACCTACCGTGCTGGCCACCGTGACCTTGGGCGGCAGCGAGTGCAGCGCCACACTCGGACTGAACCAGTGCACGCCTTCAGAGCCTTGAGAGATCACCACATGCTCGATGCCCTGCGTGTGCAGGCGAGCAGCCACTTCGGCTTGCGCGGCGATGGAAATGATCGGTGCGTCGAGCGCATCGGCCAGCTCTTCGGTGTTGGGCTTGATCAGCCACGGCCCAGCGGTAAGACCGGCGCGCAGGGCCAGGCCGCTGCTGTCCAGCGCTACTTTCAGACCAAGGTCCTTGAGCATCACCAATAGTTTGTGCAGCCACTCCGGCGTGACACCACGCGGCAGGCTGCCAGCAACGACCACAACGTCGAAACCTGATGCAATCTGTTGCACACGGGCGAACAGCGCTTGCTGTGCCTCTTCACTGACCTGCGGGCCAGGGCCGTTCAGGTCGGTGATGCGGCCACTGCCTTCGGCCAGCTTGATATTGCTGCGGGTTTCTCCCGGCACGCGGACGAACTCGTCAACAAAGTTGCGACGTTCGAACAACGCCTCGAACGCTTGCTGGTTGTCGACACCGAGAAAACCGGCAACGGTCAGGTCGTGGCCCAGGTCTGCCAGCACCTGCGCCACATTCAGGCCTTTGCCCGCTGCGTGAGTGAGCATTGCATTGCTGCGGTTGACCTGGCCCAGCTCCAACTGGCCCAACTGCACAGTCAGGTCCAGCGCCGGGTTCATGGTCAGGGTAAGAATCTTAGCCATTACACAGCCTCCACAAGCGCGCGGACTTCGGCAGCGCTGCCCGCCGTCAGCGCATTTTGCGCCAGTTGGCGCGCGCTGCTCAGGGTCAGTTCACGCACGCACGCCTTGACCTCGCCAATGCTGCGCGCCGATACACTCAATTCATCCACGCCCAGCCCGACCAGAATCGGCACCGCCAGCGGGTCGGCGGCCAGTTCGCCGCATACGCCCACCCATTTACCGTTGGCATGCGCAGCGCGCACGGTCATGTCGATCAGTTGCAGCACCGATGGGTGCAGGCCGTCAGCCTGGGCCGACAGCGTCGGGTGACCACGGTCGATGGCCATGGTGTATTGCGTCAGGTCATTGGTGCCGATGCTGAAGAAGTCCACTTCCTTCGCCAGCACAGGGGCGATCAGCGCCGCCGATGGCACTTCGATCATGATCCCCAGTTGCAGGTCGCTGACCGGAATTTCCTCGCGCAACCGCTCAGTCATTTCCCGCGCCTGACGCCACTCCTCAAGCGTGCCGATCATCGGGAACATGATGCGCAACGGGCCGCTGTCTGCCGCGCGTAACAGGGCGCGCAGCTGGCTTTCCATAACATCCGGACGTTGCAGGGTCAGACGGATACCGCGTACGCCAAGGAACGGGTTTTCCTCTTTGGCGATCGGCCAGTAAGGCAAAGGTTTGTCGCCACCCACGTCCAGCGTACGCACCACCAGCGGACGGCCGCACAGATCAGTCAGCACGCGACGGTATTCAGCTTCCTGCGTCGCTTCATCGGGGGCCTGGGAGTGCGCCATGAACAGCAGCTCGGTGCGCAGCAGGCCAACGCCTTCCGCGCCCTGCTCCACAGCCGCTGGCGTCCCGGTGCTGTCACCGATATTGGCGAACACTTCGACGGCATGCCCGTCACGCGTCACAGCAGGCTCCATACGCGCTGCCGCTGCGGCCTTGAGACGCTCTTCGCGGGCATCACGGTCCTGAGCGGCGCGCTGCAGGGTTGCTTCATCGGGTGCGACGGTCAGCCGCCCGCGCTGGCTGTCGAGCAGCAGCACGGTGCCGGGCTTGAGCAGCAGCACTTCGTCACCGGCACCGACCAGTGCGGGAATGCCCAACGCACGCGCCACGATGGCACTGTGCGCGGTCGCGCCGCCACGGGCGGTGAGGATGCCAGCGACCTGCGCCGGGTCCAGACGGGCTACGTCGGATGGGCCGACTTCGTCCATCACCAGAATGTAAGGTTCGTCCGGGGCCGCAACGGTTTCGACGCCACAGATCTGCGCCAGCACGCGACGCCCCACATCACGCAGGTCGGCGGCACGCTCGGCCAGCAGTGCGTCCTGCAGTTGTTCCTGCTGAACGGCAGCGGTCTCGATGACCGTGGCCCAGGCCGCAGCCGCGCTTTCGTCGTTGTTGAGGCGCGCCTCGACTTCGTTGGTCAGTTCCGGGTCTTCGAGCATCTCCTGGTGGGTGATGAAGATTTCCCGGATGGCCTTGGACTTGCTGCGCTGAATGAGGTTTTCGATGTCGCTGCGGACTTCACCGATCGCCTTGTGCAGACGCTCGCGTTCGGCAGCCACAGACTCACCCTGCTGCGGATAATCAAAGCTTTGCAGCACCTGAACGTGGGCCGGGCCGATAGCAATGCCCGGCGAAGCAGGCACGGCCTGCAACACGCTGCCGGCAGCCGGGGCGTTGAGCGGCTTGGCTACAGCAGCAGGCGCTGGCGCAGCCTGAGCCTCTGAAGCAACGGGCAACGGTTCGACTTCTTCACCCAGGCCCTGCTCTACCGCGGCGATCAGGGCAGGCAACGCGTCGTTGGCAATCGTCGGTTCGGCAATGAACTCCAGCGTCTGACCACGGCGTGCACCGAGGCTGAGCAGCTTGCTCAGGCTCTTGGCCGACACCGCGGATTCGCCGCTTTCCAGCACGCGCATGCGGATCTCGCCGTCAAACTCCTTGGCCAGTTGCGCCAGTATCTTCGCCGGACGGGCGTGCAGGCCGTGGGCGTTGGCCAGCTGGACGCGTTGGGTCGGCCACTCGGCAGGCACTTCGCCGCCCAGAGCTTCCAGCACAACGCGACTGTTGGTGGCGTGGCCCAACTCATGGCCACGGCCTTCGATCAGCAACAGGCACAGGCGCTCCAGCAGCGCCTGATGCGCCTCACCCAGACTGGCGAGACAGAACAGACCGGTCAGCGGCTGGCCCAGATAGCGGATAGGTTTGTCCGGCGTGACGAACGCCAGACCCGGGCGTTTGACCGTTTGCTCGCTGTGCAGCCACCACAGGCCATCACCCAGCGATAACGCTTCAACCTGCTGCAGCACGGCAGCGAAACCGTTACTCACGCAATCGGCTTTGCGCAGCAGGCGTGCGCCGCGCCAGACCAGCTCTTCAAAATCGTCGGCCGATACGCCAAGGCTGATCATCTGTGCGTCGAGCGCCAGTTCCTGAGGTGCGCCCTGCAGCAGTTTGAGCAGGTCTTCCGGCGTCCTGGCTTCACGCAGCGCCTGGCCCAGATCCTCTTCACCCAATGCGCGGGTCAGCAGTTGCAGCAGACGCAAGTGCTCATCGGACTTGGCCGCAATACCAATCGCCAGATAGACCATTTGCCCGTCGCCCCAGTCCACCCCTTCGGGGAACTGCATCAGACGCACACCGGTGGTAACCACCAGATCGCGGGTTTCGGGTGTACCGTGCGGGATGGCGATGCCCTGACCGAGAAAGGTCGAGCCCTGCTGCTCACGGCTCATCAGCCCGGTGAGGTAGCCCTCGGCAACCAGGCCATCAGCGACCAGGTGGTCGGCAATCAGCTTAAGTGCGGCAGTTTTATCCACAGCCGACCGGGCCATGGATATTTGCTCCAGAGTGAGTTCGAGCATTGCCTTGACTCCTGTGCAGCGCCAAGGCGCCACCTGATTCTTGTTTTAATGACGATCACGTGATCGACAGCTTGGGGGATGCAAGTGATGCTTGTCCGGACATCGTATCGGACATCACTTTCATCTCGATTGCAGCAGACAACAGGCGTGCTGAATCGTTTAATCTACAATTGCCCGGCACGTTACTCGATTCTGAGGATTCATTGAAGCCCAGTCGGTCTGATCACTGTGGGACACTTCCCAAAATACTTGAAGCACATGGGAATTTCCTACGGTCTGGTGTAAAGATCATCGTCATAGCAAAAATAATTCGACTGTCCAGAGCCACTTACCTGACTAAAGGAAATTTCGGGGTGAAACTGAGCGATATTGCACGTCTGGCAGGTGTTTCTGTCACTACGGCCAGTTACGTGATCAATGGCAAGGCCGAACAACAACGCATCAGCCCGGCAACGGTCGAGCGCGTCAAGGCAGTGGTCGAGCAACATGACTTCCGACCCAACCCGCAAGCGGCGGGCCTGCGCAGCCGTCATAGCAAAACGCTGGGCTTCATCCTGCCGGACCTGGAAAACCCCAGTTATGCGCGCATCGCCAAATTGCTTGAACAGGGCGCACGCAGTCTCGGCTATCAACTGCTGATTGCCAGCTCCGATGACGACCCTGTCAGCGAACTGCAGCTCTTGCAGCTTTTCCGTGCACGCCGTTGCGATGCGCTACTGGTCGCCAGTTGCTTGCCACCTGATGACGACAGCTACCGCGACTTGCAGCTCAAGGGCATGCCGATCATCGCCATCGACCGGGAAATGAATCCCGAATTTTTCTGCTCGGTGGTCAGCGACGACCATGACGCGAGCCTGCAACTGACCCGCAGCCTGCTGCAAACCCGACCGCGACACATCGCCCTGATCGGAGCACGCCCAGAGCTGAGCATCAGTCGCGCGCGTGCCGCAGGCTTCGAACACGCACTCGACGGTTTTACCGGAGCCACCATCATCGAGCACGGCGAAGCGTTCAGCCGTCAGTGTGGCCAGCGTTTGATGACCGAGATGCTACAGCGTCAGGGGCATTTTCCCGATGCGCTCATCACCACCTCCTATGTGCTGCTGCAAGGCGTGTTCGATGTGCTGCAAAGTCAGGCACTGCAATCGACTCAATTGCATCTGGGCACCTTCGGCGATACACAACTGCTGGACTTCCTGCCGTTGCCCGTCAATGCCATGGCCCAGCAGCATCAGTTGATCGCCGACACGGCACTGCAACTAGCCTTGGCCGCTATCGAGAAGGATACTTATCAGCCTGGCGTCCATGCCATTGCACGCGCCTTCAAGCAACGTATTCACGAGGTGTGAATGTGACGCTGATCGATACCCACACCCACCTGGACTTTGCGGACTTCGATGCCGACCGTACTCAGGTCCTGGATAGCTGCCTGTCACTCGGCGTGCAGCGCATCGTGGTGCTCGGTGTATATCAGCGCAACTGGCGGCGACTATGGGAGCTGACCGAAGCCAACCCTGCCCTGCATGCAGCTTTCGGGCTGCATCCGGTGTACATCGATGAGCACCGGACCGAACACCTGAACGAGCTGGCGGACTGGCTGACGCGCCTGCAAGGCCATCCGCAGTTGTGTGCAGTGGGCGAGATCGGTCTGGATTATTACGTCGAGCATCCGGACAAGCCACGTCAGCAGGAGCTCTTTGAAGCACAACTGCAATTGGCATCAGACTTCAACCTGCCCGCCCTGCTGCATGTGCGCCGCAGTCACGCTGACGTAATTGCCGCCCTCAAACGCCACAAACTCAAACGCAGCGGCATCGTTCACGCCTTTGCAGGCAGTCGTGAAGAGGCGCGTGAATACATAAAGCTGGGCTTCAAACTGGGCCTTGGCGGCGCAGCGACCTGGCCACAGGCGCTGCGCATGCATCGTGTCATCGCCGAGTTGCCGCTGGACAGCGTCGTGCTGGAAACCGACTCACCGGACATGGCACCTGCCATGCATCCCTACATACGCAACAGCCCGCAGCACTTGCCTGACATTTGCCAAGCGCTCGCCGACCTGATGAAGATCCCCTCGGAGCGCCTGGCCCAGGCGAGCACCGAGAATGCCTGCGAGCTGTTTGGCTGGCATCGTACAGCCAGCGCATAAGTCAAAATCGTTGAGTCAACACTGCTGAGCCGAATCAGCGCAACAGGGTCCACAACGCAAACCCTGCGTACCAGACAATCGCGGCACGAACCAGCAACTCCCAGAGCATGTCGAGACCGGTAACGCCTTGCGGACCGATTACCGGCGGCGGCACCTCGCTGGCGGCGCAACCCACGCGCGTAATCAGCTGTGCGGCGCTGATGTTCCAGTTGAGCAGTTCATGCAACATCACGCGGCTCACGGCTACAAAGTTGCCGACCAGCGCAAAGCTTGCGGCGAGAAGCCTGACCGGCACCCATTCAAAGGCGTGACGCAGTTGCCCTGCCCGCTCTACCAGTGCAGGTGTCGCGCCCTGCTCAGCGGCAAGCGCCAACAGTCTGTAGGCCAATGCCGCTACCGGGCCGAGCACGAAATACCAGAAAATCACGGCGAAGAAACTCTGAAACGCCTGCCAGAGCATGTAGCCCTGCACGCCGTGCAGCAATTGCTCGCCGTTGTCTGCCTGCACACCCATGTCGCGCTCGGCCACGTGCACCGCAGCCTGCGTATCCCCACGTCTGCAGGCATCACGAAACGGCCCGAGTACCGCGATCAGATCAACCCGGCCCAGGCTGTAGATCAGCACCAGCAGGTGGATAGGCAGGACCAGCCAGCCATAAGCCACCGAGCCAATGATGGTCAGCGCCAGTTGCAGCAGCAGGACAGGCACTAGAACCAGCAGCGCCAGCATGACCCAGGGACGTGTCGCCGTCCGCGGGCTGGCTTCGAGCCTGGCCAGTTCCTTCAGCCAGGGCCCGTCACGCTGAACGCGCTGACGCAGCGCCGAAAACTTCTCGACAAGTACGGCCAGCAGTAGCACCAGAAAACTCATTGTTCGTCCCTCACATCAATCCAGCAAAGCCGCTTGAAACCTGGCCCAGTCGAAAAAGGGGCCTGGGTCAGTCTTGCGTCCCGGCGCTATGTCACTGTGACCGCAGATGCGCTCGGGGGTGATTGCCACGAAAGCCTGACGCAATTGACGCGTCAGGTCGATCAGAGCGTGGTACTGCGCCTCGGTGAACGGCTGCTCGTCAGTTCCTTCCAGCTCAATGCCGACAGAGAAGTCATTACAGCCCTCACGACCCTGAAAACTGGAAACCCCTGCGTGCCACGCGCGATCAAGACAGGAGACGAACTGAATGACCTCGCCATCACGTTCAATCAGAAAATGCGCTGAAACGCGCAGATCGGCAATCCCCACAAAGTAGGGATGCTCGGTGCTGTCGAGCTGGTTCTGAAAGAAAGCCTGCACCTTGCCGGTCTTGAATTGCGCAGGCGGCAGACTGATGTTGTGGATGACCAGCAGCGAGATTTCGCCTTCGGGCCGCGCATTGAAGTTGGGTGAAGGGCAATGCTGTACGCCATCGCACCAGCCGCTTGCGGAGTCCAGTTGCATGAGCGCTCCTTGAACGGGCGGATAAGTGGCGCTGATTATGCCCGCGACAGGAATGGATGTGGAGGTTTAGCCGTAGACCCGCGGTGTAGGAAACACACGCTACACAGCTGAGATAGGTGACGCGGGCTTCACGAACTGCATGCCGACGCAGAACGTCGGCAATACAGTCAATCAGATAAGATCAGGCACCCTTGAGCTTGCGCAGGTTGCTGATGACCGATTCCAGTGCCCGGTCAAACAGCAGCGCATCATCAAGAATCCGCACGGCACCGCGACGAAACTCGATGGCAAGACCGGTACGGGTCTTTTCCAGGACCTTCATGCCGGTTCGGTTGACGAACACATAGCGCCCGGTCGGCTCGACAATCGCGGTCAGTTTGCAGCGCAGCTTGTGCTCTTCATCTTCCTGAATCTCGACCCAGCAACCGACGCGCAATTTGTCGACCATCTGCAGACCAGCATCGTCGGCAGGCAGCTGCACAGTCGGCTCATTGAGCATCCGCTCTTCGGGTGTGACCAGAACGATTTCTTCAACAACGGCCATCATCGGCGGGCTTTCAACGAGCTGTGCGCTTGTCAACGACGTATCACCACCTTGCGCATCATCACCACCTTCCTGCAAGCGCGAGAAGTGCTGGAACGCCTGAACGTGCAGCGATTCCAGCTGGCTGAAGAATTCGCTGGTGGCAAACGGGTCGAACGCAGCGCTGGTCAGGCCATCGCGCAGGGACTTGAGCAGCCCGGGCACCAGATCGAGCAAGCGCTGCAGCGCCTGGGGGTCGTCATGCTGTTCGACGCTCCAGATCAGCTCATCCATGGTCGCCAGCCCGGCCTGCCACTCGCTGGACTCTTCGCCATGCTTGAGGCAGGTCAGCAGAAGCACCTTGCTCCAGGCCTCCTGCAGCAGACGCACAACCACTTCCGGCAAGGTGCGGCCCAGCAGGCGCTGATTCAACTCATGCTGCACCTGCTGGCGTGCAAGTTCGGCACGAGCGCGGCCCTCTTCGGCATCGCGGGTGCGCTGTTCAAGCAGCTCGCTGCGACGACGTTCATCACTGGTGAACGCCAGAAAATCCGCCAGCAATTCAGAGAAGATTGCCGGATCATCGACAAAGTCATTGAGCAGGCGCTGCACGATCTGCTCGACGCGCTGATAAAGCGAGTCGCGCTGATAGTCATCACGGCTGCCCCAACCCAGCGCGGCAGTGGCAATTTCGTTGAGCAGGCGACGGGCCGGATGGCTGCCGCGGCTGAAAAAGCTTTTATCGAGCACCGCCACTTTGAGCATCGGGATCTGCAAGCGCCCGATCAGCGCACGCAATGAAGGCGTCAGGTTGCGATCATCAAGGATGAACTCGAAGAGCATGGCAATCAGATTGATCACATCCTCGTCGCCGCCGCCGACAATCCTGGATTTGCCGGTTTTGACGTTGACTCGGGTCAGCAACTGTTCCAGCTGATTGCGCAGGTCAAAATCGTCTGCGGTGTCTTGAGACGGGACGTACTGCTGCAGGTGAGAAAGCAGGCGCAGCAGGTCACGGCTGGAAATCGGCCGAACCTCCGCATTGGGCTCATGACGCGGAGCGAGGTTGCCGCGAACCTGCAGCAATAACTCCTGCAGCGCAGAGAAAACCTCCTGCACCCCCTTGTCGAGCTTGTCGGCGGCTTCATTCAGCGCAGGATCGGACATCTCGGAGACACGATTCCTGGGAGCCGCCCGATCAGACGATCGACGGGCCGGCAGTGCTTTCATGTCCGGCAACACACCCGTGGCAATCAGCAGTTGATTGGCCTCACTGTAAAGGTGGTCAGTATTGGCCAGGACGTATTTCTCGAACAGCTTGAGGATGATCAGCTTGACCTTGATCTCGACGCCAAGGCTACGCCCTGCATCCAAGAAAAACCGGCACAGCATTGCCGGACCCAACGGGTTGGAATCCTCGGCGATAGCTTGCGGAATCAGAACATTCAGGCGTGCAGTGAGCTGGCCTAGCGCGAGGCTGTCACGGCTCATGACCTTGCTGACCATGGCATCCACCGCCACGGTCTTCTCGAGGTCATCGTTATGCACCAGCGCCAGTTTGTCGAACGACACGGCAGTGGGCAGCACGGGCTCGTGAATTTGATACTGGCCCAAAGCCAGAAAAGACTCATAAAACTTGTCGAGGAAGCCACGCTCGATACTTTTGCGCTTCAGGCGCAGGTCGCGCATGGCTTCAAAGAAGATGTTCTGATCAGTGTTGCTGCGGGCGCGGTCAGCCATTTCGAACAGCGTATCGTCGGCGTTGTCGAACAGCGCCTGCAACGCATCCTTGAGCTGCTGGGCCGCCTTGTCGCGGACCTGCAACAACACAACAGGTAATCGGGCCAAAGGAGTACCGGCCCCCTGCGCTGGGAGCAGTTTGCTCAACGGCACTACTTTTTCGTCGTTCGGCATTACACCCCCTGACAGGAAACAACCTGAACCCCATCACAAACGTGGCTTGCTACCCCCGCACTGTGAAGCGACCCGCTTGGCCTTGCAAAACGTCAAAGTCATGACGTCAATTACAAGTCGGATTATCTTTCAAAACTTGCCATCAACGCCAGTGACACTTCTATGGTTGTCGTTGGAACTGTGACAAGGCACTCATATGCTGCGATAGACCGCGATATTCGCTTTCCATCGCAAACGAATTTGCCAAACCGACCAACTGCATGTTCTCAAGGCTGCACCGGAGCATTGCCGCAGGTGGGTTAGCGGTGTGTGGTGCCTTATACTCGGACGACTTTGCTACTGGAGCCCGCTATGCCGAATTTACGAATTGCCGACCTGAGCGCCGAGATCGAAGCCAATGTGCGCCGCGCATTGCTTGAGGATGTCGGCAGCGGCGATATCACCGCCCAATTGATTCCGGCGGAACGGCTGGCCAAGGCCACCATCATTTCCCGCGATGCAGCGGTAATCGCCGGCACTGCATGGGTCGATACGGTCTTCCGCCAACTGGACCCTCGCGTGGCGGTGCACTGGCAGGTGACCGATGGCGACCGGGTCAGCCCTAATCAGGCGCTGTTTCACCTGGAAGGTCCGGCTCGCTCGCTGCTAACCGGCGAACGCAGCGCGCTCAACTTTCTGCAGATGCTCTCGGGTGTGGCCACGCGTGCGCAGTACTTCGCCGACATGGTCTCGGGCACCCAGGTCAAATTGCTGGACACCCGCAAGACGCTGCCGGGCCTGCGCCTGGCGCAGAAATACGCCGTGACCTGCGGTGGCTGCCATAACCATCGCATCGGTCTGTACGACGCTTTTCTGATCAAGGAAAACCATATCGCAGCCTGTGGCGGCATTGCCCAGGCGGTAGAGGCAGCCCACCGGATTGCGCCGGGCAAGCCTGTGGAAGTCGAGGTGGAAAGCCTGAGTGAACTCAAGCAGGCGCTGGACGCAGGTGCCGATATCATCATGCTCGATGAGCTCAGCCTCGATGACATGCGCGAAGCCGTGCGGCTGACCGCTGGCCGCGCCCGCCTGGAAGCCAGCGGCGGCATCAATGACGACACCCTGCGGGTAATTGCCGAGACCGGTGTGGATTACATTTCCATTGGTGCGATGACCAAGGATGTGAAGGCCGTGGACCTGTCCATGCGCCTGAGCCTCTGATATCGCGCACAAACGCGCGCACAAACGACTGTCACGATTCGCTCGGGAGTAGACGCTTTGGAACTATGGTTTGTGATGAATGCGGGCCGACAGCTTGGCCCGATGGATGCGGACGCTGCACGGCTGATTGCCCGTGAGTCGCCCGGCGCATGGTGCTGGAAACAGGGCATGCCGGACTGGCAGCCGATCTATCAGGTGGCACAGGTGCGCGCCATGAAGAAGGACGGCGTGACGCCCTTCCCGGACCCGACGCCGGACATGATCCAGCCGAAACCGTCCGGGCTGCCCGCACAGGCTGCACCTGCACCTGCACCTCCTGCCAAGCGTCCTTCATTCACGCCAGACCCGAACGCCTCGGGCGGCTATGGCCTGGCGCAAACCACTGATGGCGTGGACTTCAAGCTGTACGGTGCGGAAACGCAATTCGTCGAGCTGGAGCTTGATCCCGGCGAAAGCGCCGTCGCCGAAGCCGGGGCGATGATGTACAAGACCTGCGACGTGCAAATGGAAACCATCTTCGGCGACGGCAGCAACCAGTCTTCAGGGCTGCTGGGCTCGCTGTTCGGTGCAGGCAAACGCATGCTGACCGGCGAAAGCCTGTTCACCACGGTGTTTTCGCAACAGGGTTCGGGCAAAGGACGCGTGGCGTTTGCAGCGCCCTACCCCGGCACCATCCTGCCACTGAACCTGCGGGATTTCGGCGGCAAACTGATCTGCCAGAAGGACAGCTTTCTGGCCGGTGCCAAAGGTGTATCCATTGGTATCCAGTTTCAGAAAAAAATCCTCACTGGCCTGTTCGGTGGCGAAGGTTTCATTCTGCAAAAGCTGGAAGGCGACGGCTGGGTATTCGTGCACATGGGCGGCACAGTGCGCAAGATCGAGCTGGCGGCAGGTGAATCGCTGGATGTCGATACCGGATGTCTGGCGGCCATGACGCAGACAGTCGATTACGATATCCGCATGGTTGGTGGCGGCATCAAGTCGATGCTGTTCGGCGGCGAAGGCGTATTTTTCGCCAGGCTGACCGGGCCTGGCACTGTGTGGCTGCAAAGCCTGCCTTTCTCACGACTGGCCGGCCGCATGCTGGCAGCAGGGCCTGCCGGAGTGGGCAGAAGCGAACGTTAACGTCAGCACTTCGTCATTCGACCGAGGGCCATGCTGCGCCCTCACTGCCAAGGAAGAGACATGCAGATTACTCAAGGTCAACGCGTTCCCCTGTCCAGCCTGATTCAGGGCTCTGATCTCACCCTGTCGATTGCCATCAAGTCCGCACAGGTCATTGATTACGTCTGCTTCGGCGTCGATGCCAACGGCAAGCTGTCGGACGACCGCTACATGGTTTTCTTCAATCAGCCGAGCAGCCCCTGCAACAGTGTCAAACAAGTCAATGGCGGGGATTTTCAGCTATCGCTCGCGGGCTTGCCTGCCTCGATAGAGCGATTGGTATTTACTGCGTCCATCGATGGCGCGGGCACCATGAGCGAGATTCAGGCGAGCCATTTCAGCATCCAGAGTCAGGGCCGCGAAGTGGCTCGCGGCGAGTTCTCCGGTGCAACCTTCACCGCCGAAAAAGCCATCATGGTCGCCGATATCTATCGCAAGAACGGCGAGTGGCGCATAGCCTCAAATCTGCAGGGCTATAACGCCGGGCTGGACGCGCTGGTGGTGCATTTCGGCGGCGAAGTGGCTGATGCTCCAGCACCCCCGCCAGCAGCACCCGCGCGTATTTCGCTGGAAAAGAAAATCGCTGATGCCGCACCGCAATTGATAAGCCTGGCCAAAAAGGCTCAGGTCAGCCTGGAAAAAGCCAGACTGACCGATACCAAGGCCAGGGTTGGTCTGGTACTGGATGCGTCCGGTTCGATGAACCCGCAGTACACCCGCGGTCATGTTCAGGAAGTGGTAGATCGCCTGATTCCGCTTGCCGTGCATTTCGACGACGACGGCGCACTGGACTGCTGGGCCTTCGGGGCAAAGCCCCAGCAGTTAAATGCGGTGACGCTGAGCAACTTCCAGAACTTCATCAAAACCGATCATGGCGGCTGGAAAGACTGGGAACTGGGCGCACGCATCAACGATGAGCCCAAGGCGATGCGCATGGTCATCGACTACTACAAGAAGTCCGGTGACAAGACTCCGGTCTACATCCTGTTCATCAGCGACGGCGGCGTGCATCAGGACCGCGAAATTACCAGGTTGATGACCGAAGCGGCGAAACTGCCGATCTTCTGGCAGTTCGTCGGCCTCGGCGGACGCGGTTACGGCATTCTGGAAAAACTTGATGACATGGGCGGTCGCGTTGTCGACAACTGCAACTTCTTTGCCCTCGACCGACTGGACGAGATCCCGGAAGAAAAGCTTTATGACCTGCTGATGGAAGAGTTTCCCGACTGGCTGAAAGCGGCAAAGGGTGCAGGGATTTTGTAGCGCATCGAGCTCTCAACTATCGTACGACGCAGAGCGTCGAGAACTGCGTTCCCAGCCGGAGCCTGCGGAACGACTATCTCAACTATCTCAACCATCTCAACCATCTCAACCATCTCAACCATCTCAACCATCTCAACCATCGTGCGACGCTCCGCGTCGCATGCCGTTCCGGACGCTCTGCGTCCTCTTTGCGATGCAGAGCGTCGCAAGATGCGTCCTACGCTGGAGCGTGCGCAACGATAGCCTCGTAACCAGCCCCAATAAAAAACCCCCGCCATTGCTGGCGGGGGTTTTTTATCGTGCGCTGCTCGGGGTTTAGCCGATTGCAACGCCGTGCGCTTCTGCCAACGGTTTCAGACCGCCTGCAAAGCCTTGGCCGATGGCCTTGAACTTGAACTCGTCGCCATTACGGTACAGCTCGCCGAAGATCATCGCGGTTTCGGTCGACGCGTCTTCCGACAGGTCGTAACGAGCGATTTCCTTGCCATCAGCCTTGTTCACAACGCGGATGTAAGCGTTGGATACCTGACCAAAGCTCTGCTTGCGCTCTTCAGCCGAGTGGATAGTGACCGCAAAAACCAGCTTCTTGACCGCAGCGGCCAAACCGGTGAGTTTGACGTTTACCGACTCGTCATCACCATCGCCAGCGCCGGAACGGTTATCGCCCAAGTGCTCGACCGAGCCATCAGCCGATTTCTTGTTGTTGTAGAAAATGAAGCTGTTGTCATCCAACACCTTGCCACTTTCGCCAACGATAAAGACCGATGCGTCCAGATCGAATTCGGTGCCATCGGTAACGCGTGGATCCCAGCCCAGGCCCACGGTGATTTCTGTCAGGCCCGGAGCCTCTTTCGACAGCGAAACGTTACCGCCTTTACTCAGACTTACTGCCATGTTCGTAATCCTTTCTGGAAAAATGATTAGGCGCGAATCAGAAATTCATGCCGAAAGAGTTGGCCACAGCTTTCAGGCCACCGGCGAAGCCGCTACCCACTGCGCGGAACTTCCACTCGCCATTGTTGCGATACAGCTCGGCGAAGATCATCGCGGTTTCAGTCGAGGCGTCTTCAGCCAGGTCGTAGCGAACGATTTCCGAGCTGGATTTTTCATTCAGCACACGGATGAACGAGCCGCCCACCTGACCGAAGTTCTGCTTGCGGCTGTCAGCGTCGTGAATGGTCACAACGAAAACAACTTTCTCCACATCGGCAGGGACACGGGCCAGATCGACCTTGAGCACTTCGTCATCGCCATCACCAGCACCGGTACGGTTGTCACCGGTGTGTTCGACGGAACCATCGGCGCTCTTGAGCTGGTTGTAGAAAATGAAGTCAGCTTCACTGCGGACCTTGCCATTGGCGCCCAGCAGAAATGCGCTGGCGTCCAGGTCAAATTCCTGGCCGTCAGTGGCACGCGGATCCCAGCCCAGACCAATCAGTACATTGGTCAGAGTAGGGTCGGTTTTCGACAGCGAAAGGTTGCCACCTTTTTGCAGAGTCAAAGCCATGATTCGGTTATCTCCTTTATCCAGTATTTACGCTTTTTCTTCGGCGGGTTCTTCTTTACCCGGGAAGAGCAGGCTTGCAACGATACCGATGATCAACACGACGACCACAACCAGCAGGCTGGTATTGGCGCTGATCTCGTAACCGTGGTGGAACAGGTGGTTGGTTGCGTTCAGGCCCAGTTTGATGGCGATGAAGAACAGCAAGGCAATAACCGCTTTCTCCAGATGCACCAGATAGCGCTTGAGGGCTTCAAGAACGAAGTACAGGGTACGCAGACCAAGAATCGCGAACAGCATGGCCGAGAACACGATCAGCGGCTCGCGGCTCACTGCGATGATTGCCGGCACGGAGTCGAACGCGAACAGCACGTCGGAGATTTCAGCCACAACCAGACACAGGAACAACGGGGTCGCGAACAGAGCGCCTTTGGCGGCCAGAGTGATACCGGCGTTTTCCGGTTTTTTGACTTCTTCTTCCAGAACCGAGCGACGGACGAAGAAGTTGCTGCCGTGCAGCTTCGGCCATACCGGGAACAGTTTCTTGGCGAAGCGATACGCCATGTGCTGCGAGTAGTCGACTTCTTCGTCGTCGTCATCACCCGCTCTGAGCATCATGATGGCGGTCCAGGCAACGATGACCGCAAACACTACTTCGACCCACGGCCCCAGAGCCAGCAGGCCTGTACCAATGGCGACGAAGATGCCGCGGAAGACGATGGCACCGATGATGCCCCAGTACAGAACGCGGTGGCGCAGGCCATCCGGGATCTTGAACCAGGAGAACAACGCCATGAACACGAACAGGTTGTCGACGCTCAGCACTTTTTCCAGCGCGTAACCGGTAACGAACAGTGTGGCGACTTCGGAGCCGTGCTGCACATACAGGAAACCGGCAAAAGCCAGCGAAATGGCGACCCAGAAAATCGACCACGCCGAGGCTTGCGCGAGGGTGATCGGCTTGTTTCCCCGGTGGGAGAACATGTCGATAGCCATGGCCGTAATGGCCAGACCGACGAAAACCGCCATCGTGAGTGGAGGGAAGCCTAGAGAGGTGCTTTCCATTTAACTGCGTTCCTTAGGGTAAAAAATTACAGGTCGAAATCGGACGGGTTCAGGCCAAGCTCTCGGCAGATCGTGCGGCAGACTTCCCGCTCTTTCTCGTCGAAGCTGCCATCAGCGCCACCGATAGCACAGCAGACGCGCACCAGCAAACGGGCGGCATCTTCTTTCTTTTTGATCTTGCCGATGGTTTTCAACGCTTCGGCACGACCAATTTCAAAATCGAACTCGAACTTGGAGCACGCTTCCTGAAAACCCTGGATGACTTCCTTCATGTCAAAAACTTTAAGTTCCTGAGAGTTCTGGATGAAACCAGCCATTTTCTGCTTTTCACTGGAGCTGATATCGCCGTCAGCAGCCGATACCAGCGCACAGCCGGAAACCACAGCTTCCATGAATTCGCGGTTCTTGAACTTCGAAACTTCCGAAGCCAGCTTGTCGCGAGCAGCCGTTGCGTTTGTTTTCAACCAGTCCAGCATGTCTATCTCCCATGAGGCGGCACAGCCAGCCCAGAAATACCACGGTATTGTTTACTTGGAACCGGCAGCCCAGCGCATGCCCCAGCCATAGGCCTTGTCCATGTTGCTGTGGCCATTGTGAAAATCCACCCGGCGGGTCACCTTGACTGCGCCGTTGTCATTTTCCAGCAAGGCAATTGCACACATGCCCTGACGACCACCCTCTTCGTTGAGGCGAACCTCGATGGGTGGCTGGCCCGGCGCATGAATGGTGACAACCCCGTCGGTTTCTTTCCAGTTCGGCGCGCCTTCATAGATGAACGCATAAACCAGAATGCGACGGATCTTGCTCCAGTGTGCGCCATTGATATGCAGCCACTCACCATCGCTGACCGAGCCGGTACGGTCATCGCCCATCAACTTGATGAAAGGCTCGGTGTTGAGCGAACCGAACGAATTGCCCAGCGCCTGGACCGCGCCTTTCAGGCCATCCTGCAGTTCGAAGAGGCAGCCTACATCAAGGTCGATGGCATTGCTCTTCTTCATCGAGAAGAAGCCGCCGCCCTTGCTATCGTTACGACGGTTCCAGTTCAGGTTGACCCGAATCTCACCGAAACCGGCGCTGGATTTCTCCAGGCTGATCGAAGCACGGGTCTTGTCGAGCGTGATCTTGCTCAGACTGACGGTCGACTTGGGCGCAGGCGCGGGAACAGGTGCAGGTGCAGGTGCAGGTTGATCCTGGGGCGCTGCGACCTCTACGCCAAAGTTTTTTGCCAGCGGTTCAAGCCCGCCGGCAAACCCCTGGGCGACGCAGCGGAATTTCCACGCTCCCTGACGCAGATAGAACTCGCCCAGAATCAATGCGGTTTCTTTCATGCCGCTGGTAGGAATATCGGCTTCGATACCGCCAGTGATGCTCAGCGCCAACCGTGACACGCTGCCAAAACTGGCCTTGTTCTCGTAGATGGTTGCCGTCAGGGCAACCTTCTCGATGACCGAATCCAGGCGGCTCGGGTCAAGGCTGAACACAGCGCGCCCGGCCGACGCTTCCGTCTGCTGGACCGCACCGCCGTTGACGATTTTCTGGCCGTAGAAACACATGTCCTGATCGCCACGCACCTTGCCGGAGCCGGTCAGCAGGAATGCAGACACGTCGATATCCGCATCCGCAAGCGGGGAGTAGCTGACCTCGACCGTCAACGGACCGGCAGCGACTGGCGCGTTGGCGCCTGGGACAAGTTGGGTCATGCGCGTACAGCTCCGATGGCCAGTTCGACCAGATCATCTGCAGTACGGCCGTTGGTAACCTGACCAACTGCGGTGAAATCCCAGCCTGCGGGGGTGCGCGCCAGGTAGGACATCACAACGCCGGTGTGCTGGCCTTTCTCGGACAGATCAAAGCGGCCCAGTTCGTTGCGGCTGCCCAGATCGACAATACGGCAGTAGGCGTTGGCGACTTTTTCGAAATTCTGACCGGTGAACGAGTTGACGGTGAACACCAGGTATTTGACCGTGGCTGGCAGTTTTTCCAGATCGACGCTGATGGTTTCATCGTCGCCAGCGCCTTCGCCGGTGCGGTTGTCACCCGAGTGCTGAATGGCACCGTCGCGCGACTGCAATTGGCGGAACCAGACCAGATCGAGGGGCTTCTTGTCGGCGTCGAGCATGATGCAGGAGGCATCAAGGTCGATATCGCCGCCGCCACCGCCGAGCAACTTGCCGAAGAAACCGCTGGCTTTTTCAGGGTCCCATCCAAGGCCCATACTGACTTTCTTGAGGCCGGTACCAGCGGTTTTCTCCAGTGAGATCGTCTGGTTCTTTGCCAAAGTGAGTGCCATTTTTCGCTCCATGTGAACGTCGGAATTCGGATAAAAGTGTTACAGCCTTACCGTGTTGGCCCATCTTTGCCATCAGGATTGTGTAACTTGGCGTTAACGGGGCCTTTATAACGGCCTCGACGCCACGTCGGATGGAACAAACGCCAGTGCGCATCCTGAGCAGCGGCGAGCAATTCGTGATCACCACGCGTGTCGCCCCAGGCACGAACCCGGAACTGCGTGAGCGGCCCATAAACACTTTCAAGGCGTGCGACTTTCGAATCGCAACGGCAGTTGCTGCCTTCGATCAATCCAGTCAGTTTGCCGTCGATGACTTCCAGATTGGTGCCGATCAGCTCTACTTTCAAGCGATTAGCGAAGGGTTGCAGAACCATAGCAGGCGATGCTGAACATAGCGTGACAATGGCGCCCTTCTCGATTTCGGCGGCGATGGACTCCAGCGCAGCCGGGCGCATCAGGCGGTTCCAGTGCGACTGGCAGAACGCCTCGGCCTTTTGCTGCAGCCATTGCACTTCAACGCCGCTGAGAAACGCCTTGATCAGGCGGCCCTTCAGTTCGTCGCGGGTCACACGCTTGGCGAGATAGCCGATGCTCGGCAGCACCAGGCGGGCCATGCGCACGGAAAACGCACGTTGCCCAAAAGCGAATTTGAGAAAAGGCACAAAGCTGTCGTGCCGGGTGATGGTTCCGTCGAAATCGAAAACAGCCAGCAGGCGTTGTTCCACTTCGATTTCAAGATCAGGTCCTGCAGGTTCAAGATCAGGTTCTACGGTTTCAAGGTCAGGTTCTATCATCTAGCTAACTGCCTCAGCGAGTCGAATGCTGGCATCCATGATCGAAGCGGGTGCGGATAACACTCCATGCCATTTGGCGCGCTCCATGATGTGGGTTGCCCATTTGTAATGGGTAGCCGGTTCACACATCGCATCGTTGTACTTGAACACTGCGGGGGCCACAGAGTTCAAAATCATCCGGGCGGAGTTCATGTCCTCCAGACTGACGCGTAGTGCATTCTGAATGATATTGACCTGCGAGGGGTGAATTGCCGTTTTACCGACCAACCCATTGGTAATATCCAGCGCCAGTTCATGTTCCAGAATGTCAGGTGTGGCCAGTTGCTCAAACACCGGCGCTGTGAGTGCAAAACCCTGCGAGCCCATCACTCCCGCGAGCATCGGGATCACATAGCCCATGGGCGTCGAATACAGGGTCATGGCCGGGTTGCGGCGCAGCCCCAGACAGCCCATCAGGTCATTGCCACCGATGCGCAACGCAATGATCCGCTCGTACAGACTGGCTTTCAGCGCTTGCCCAAGTTCGACCATTGCCGTCGGATCGAACACTTCCGGCGTTTCCAGTGTAGGCATCAACGCCAGCGCCGGGTTGGTGACAGACTGCTCCCAACTCGTCAGACTTTTCAGCGAAAGCTTGGGGACAACGAACCCGTCAACGTGCGCCATCAGCGGCCAGTCATTGAGAATCCGCGCCATTGCGGCATCTCTCGGACGAACGAACAACAGCGGACCGTTGGCCGGGCGGCCGCCACGGTCCTGAATGCGGGTCAGCACCTGGCGAAGGTTGACCAGCGCTGTATCGACATCAATCAGCGCTACCGCATCTTCCAGGCACACGACCAGCGAACGCAGTTCGGGAATCTTTTCACCGAACACCACATCGACGATGTCATCGCGGGTGGCGGGCATGTACAGCGTTGCCCCCAGCGCGTAAGGCGAAAATAAGGCCATTAGCTCAGACTCCGAATGATGGTCACTGCCCGATAAGGCCCCAGCACATCGCCGACTTCTTCAACGGGAATCCCCGCTTTTTCGGTCAGGTGCAGCAGCAACTGCACATCGCTGTCCGCCCGATTGCGTACCAGCACATGGTCAGGAACACGACGCATGACCGCCCGAGTGGCTTCGGCAATGCCCGGCTTGATGCGATTGAAGTTAGTGATATCAAAGCGCTCGGCAAGGCGGTCGACCACCTGCGTTGCAGCGTCTTTGAGCCCGGCTCGCTGCGTCAGCGTCCAGGGAGTCAGCGTGAGCGTAGAACTGTTTTGACGACGCTGGCTGTCGATCTGTTCAATAAAAGACTGCGTGACATCGTGGCTCTGCAACTGCTCGTAAACCACACAACCATGCAGCCCGCCGTCCGTCGGCCAGATAGAACGAGACACCAGCCCGGACACGGTCGCGCCAAGAATGCCGGACGGAATCACCCAGTCTTCTGCCGACGCCGCCAGCCAGGCACTGCCGCAGGGATCGGCCAGCACTACCAGCCGTGGCTCTTTAGGGAAGCGCGTGTCGCCTGCCAGACTGCGACGGATTTCACCTGAAATTGCGCCCTTGCCGGTCCAGCCGTCGACAAACACGATGTTCTGCGCGCCGTGGGTCTGAATAATGGCCTCCAGCGCGACTTTATCGATGCCGCGATCACGCACGATGCTGATGCCGTAGTGATGCGCTTCGCGGTGCAGATCGATCAGCGCCCGACGCAACAACACACCCAGCGGCAGACCGGCACGCACGAAAGACACCAGAACGATTTCAGCGCCGGTACATTCGCGGTCAAGCGCCTGCGCCAGGGCTTGCACGTCATCGGCCATACGCGCACCGTTCTGGCTGAGTGCGCGCTGATACAACGCCTTGTGAGCGGCGCTGGGGGCCGACTCCTCGCTGATCATTTCCGAATAGTGCTTCTGGCGTGTCTGGATCAGGCGCTCCTTCTCCGCCACGCTGGTGGTCTGCATCGCAACGCTACGCAGCAGAAAATGCACGTCGTCGTGCAGATAACTGCCACTGCCGACCGTATCGAGCCCGTGAACGGGATCACTCATGCGCTGCTCCGACAAACATTTTCGCCAACTGACTGCGGGCAGGCGTCGCCCACCAGTGGCACTCATCCATGAAACCCAGGTCGGTAATGCTGTCGCCAAAACCGAGCACCGGGCGTTCGCCATTGATGGCTTTGTCGCGCCGCAGCCACTCCTGCACCGCGTAACGCTTGGCCAGCCCCTCGGGCAGAAAGGCCAGGTTGTTGCCATTGCCGTGGATGTGCATGCCGTCAAGCAGGCCTCGGGCCTGCACTTCGGCCAAAACTTTGCTGAGGACGCTGTCATCGCTCTCGTTGTGCTTGGTCACCACGTAATGAAACAGTTGCGCCTCTTCAACCACCCAGCCGCGCAGTGAAAAGCCCAACTCCTGACCAATCGCCAGTGTGGTAGCAGACAATTCATGCAACCGCGACTGATAGCTGGCCAGAGTCTGTTTCATCTGCTCGTTCCAGTCCTGGTCCAGTCGCCCCATGACATCGAGCATCACACCGCCGTGCGAACAGATCGCGCCTGCGGTGAACGGCAGTTTGACCCGGCTGTAGGCCTCGACACTGCGCGCCGTCACCGGCACCACATCGGAGTGCGCCAGCAGCCAGTGCGCGAAGGACTTCTGCACGTTGGTCATGTAACCATTGGCGTTACCGCTGATATCCAGCGTTGCGACATGTTTTTCAATGTTCTCGGGCGTTTTGCGGGCGGTCTGGAAGAGCGTGTCGTCCAGATCGACGAAGATCAGCGGGCGGTCGTTACTCATCGCAGATAACCTCGGCGTTCAGCGCTTCGATAAGCTCGGCGGGTACAGCCTGCCTTGGGGTTTCGGTGCAGATCAGCACCCGGTCAAACTGACCCGGCCGCACGTTGTAAAGGAAGTTGGGGATGCCCAGACCATAGTTGTCGGAGAATGACAGTGCGTGGTCGATGGCATGCCCCAGTGCAATCGGTGAACGGCTGGTAGAGCTGAAATGCACATCGGCACCGGCTTTTTCCAGACGCTCGGCCAGCAGAAACGGCCGCCAGACGAACTCGCTGGTGCCTACCACCAGAACGCGTTCACCCTTTTGCACGCTAAGTCCTGGTGCCAGGGTATCGGCAACCGACAACACCCCCATCCGGCCCCAGTCATTGGCGGTCACCAGCGGCCAGTCGCCCATTGCCACGGTGCCAACCTCAGGCATGTCCGGCAATGGCGCGCTCACGTCTTCATCGAAAGAGTACGAGCCCTGCAACAGCGAGACCTGCTCGGCCACTGCGCCCATCGACGTGCTGACTGCACCTGCCGACCAGTCGGTAAGCACGCAGGTCACCACCCGCTCGATGTTGCTCAGCCCGGCCTCGACCAGCGCCTGATGGAGATTGATGAAGGTCTTGCCCGTCGACGCCTCGTCATCGACCAGCACCAGCGAACGCGCGCCAAGCATCATCTCGCGTAACGCCGGATCGACAGGCAGATGGATAAGGTGAGCGCTGGCGTGGCTGTGTTCTTCTTCAAAACGGGCGAACAGCTCGCTACCGGTAGGATGACGCGTGCTGACCAGATACAAGGCATCAGGGCGCGTTTCGCTGTAGGCACGGTGCACACCGGCACCGAGGCCGACTGCGGTTTCGGCCATGCCGATGACCAGCACCGGGCCGGGCAGGTCTGCCGGAATCTTGTGCGCCAGGTCCTGAAAGCTTTTCAGCATCACGCCCGGACGCGCAGGAATGTGGCGTCCCAACACCCGGGACACGAACAGAAACGCGCGCTTGGGGTTGCGTCGTTCAGCGAAGCCGAACAGAGAGTCCGGGGCAATGGTGGACGAATCGACGCTGACGTCGAGACGACCACGAAGCAGGTCAGCACGAAGCTTTGTAGGGTTGGAAAAAGCTGCGCTGCTGTCCATCGATAAATTCCTGAGTAACGGGGCCGCAGCCCCTGACGCCTGCCACTTGAGCAGGCAACACCGACTTCATTGGCGAGAGGCTTCAACGAGCCATAACGATGACTGAGCGGCGCGTGAGATTTCTGTGGTGGTGTACGACCTTTCCGGACGAGCATGCGGCGCATCGATACGGCATGCCTGCAAAAAGGACAGCAGCAGTGCGGACTTCACTGCGAAGTTCATGTTCTGCCCGTCCGGCACGGTGGACGTCACCATGCCGATCACCGCGCCACCGTTGTCGAACAGCGGGCTGCCACTGGACCCCGGCTGAATCGGTGCCGTGAACTGGAACAGGCTGGCGTCATTGTGCAGGCCGAACAGACCGGAGATTCCGCCCTGCGTCACCTGCAGCCCGCCACCGGAAATAGACGCCAACGGGTAACCCAGGACCGCTACGGTATCACCCGGCTCACAGCCCTGCCCGTCCCGGAATGTAACCGGAGACAACAGCGGTGCGCCCTGCACGCGCAGCAGCGCAATGTCGTTGCGACGGTCGATGACCACCGGCTCGGCCTTGTAACGGCCTTCCAGTGAAGTGATGTAGAACACGCCCATGTCTTCGATGACATGCGCACAGGTCATGACGTGCCCCGGGCCGACCACAAATGCCGTGCCGGTCGCCGACTCATGCCGAGGCCCGCCACCGGAGCCACCAGACGGGTGGCGCGGGTGACGGTCATCAACGTCCAGGCCGATCTTGCGCCCGAACGCCGACAGCCCGTACGCCGAGCCTTCGCTCAGCGCGCGGAATTTCCACTGTTCATTGCGCTTGTAGAACTCGCCGATGATGATCGCCGCTTCGCCGTTATCGCGCAGATCCAGCCGATGCTCGATGTCGGCATCCACTTTGAGATGCAGACTGGCAACGTCACGAACCGGCCCCATGGCTGCATATACATAGACCATCAACAAGACGCGATCACTGCCAGCCGGGAGCCTGTCCAGCCGGAGCGTACAGCCGACATCCTGAGGCCCGCCGCTCCACTCCATCCAGCTCTGTTCATGATGCAGCAGCGCCGGGTCGCCCATGGGCTGACGCTTGTCGTTGACCGCCAGCAAGGCGACGGCAGCATACTCACCAAAAACCGAAGACTTACCGCTCTCCAGGTTCCAGGTGCAGTGGGCGTTAGCTAAAGCAGTGTTTGCACCTGGCGCAAGAAGCTTCATGCCCGATCCTCCCTGATAAGAGCGATTATTGATAGCAAAAATCTATTATCCCGATCAAACCGTGGCCCGTACAGCGACCGTGATGGCCTTCACGCGGATATCCTCAAGCCAATGTGTTTCCGGTTCTTTCAAGCCGAGACGCCGTGTCGCAAAAATACCCGGCAGGTTGACGCCGGTTTCACGCGTATAACCGATCCCGCCGGAGTAACGCGGGTTGATTTCCAGCAAACGCGGCTTGCCGCCAGCGTCGTCACGGGTCTGTACATTGATCAGCCCGTCGCAGGCAAAATGCTCCGCTGCACGCACCGCCAGTTGCACCGCTTCGCTGTCGCGCTCGAAGGTCTGATTCAGCCCCACCTTGCGCCGCCCGACAAAAGCAACCGCCTTGCCGTGTTCACAGACCATGTCCACCGAGCATTCACTGCCGGGCATATACGGCATCAGCAGCATCGCCGGTACGTCTTCGGCCTGACGATAAGCATTAAGGTACGCCTGAAAAGTCGTTTCACGCGCATCCGGATTGGCGAAACAGCGAAAATCGTCGACATCGGCCTTGAAGCGCCAGAAGCCCCGCCCGTAAATCCCGACCACCGGCTTGATACAGACCTCGCCAGATACCGACAACGAATCGTAAGCCGCCTGCAACTCCTCGGCGCTGCTCGCGGCGATTCCCGGAATGCACGCCAGACCCGCCGCCTCGGCCGCCGCCGTGAAGCGACTCTTGTCATCGACATCCATGAAGGTCTGCGGGGACGTTCCGCCTGTGACGAGGTCCAAACCCTCGGCAACAAAACGTGCACGCTGCGCTTCGTAAAAGCTGCCTATACGCCCGGCGACGATAGTCCGGACGCCCAGCGAGCGAGCTGTCTCCAGCACCCAGTCGATACGCTCTTCATTATCGACCGGCTCTTGCAGTGCCACATGGGCCTGCCCGGTAATTTCGGAGCGCTGCTGGCGATGCGAGGCGATAATCTGCACCGACGCAGGCAGCGCATCGCGCGCGCCCATGATCACTTCACGTTGGCTGGACTGCCCTTCAAGGAACCAAATCATGTAAATCTCCGGAAGACAACGCCATCTGCAACGGCCTTGTCGAATTTTGTAATAACTGTTTTGCTTCGAAATGTTCGGATTAGGGCAAAGTCACGCAATTTTAAACAAAGGACGCTGGTATGAAGTGGCTGAGAAGGTCGATTTGGCTTGTGGTATTCGTGGCACTCGGGATCGGCGCATTAAGCCTTTATTACGTCCTGCCGCGCCATGATGTCGTGATGATCACCGGCGTGGAAGTCAAAAGAATGGACGCCGACGGCATCATCAACGCCGAAAACCCGGCAGACGGCCCGACCCGCGACGTGTACTTCATCAACACCGAAGACCCGGACACCAAGAAAGTCGTGGTCTACCGCAACGAAGACACCGGCTGGAGCTTCCCGTGGTACTTCAAATTCGACTCCGCCGACATCCAGGCCAAAGCCCAGGGCTACTCGCGCGACTCCCAGCAACTGGCGCTGATTCGTTATTACGGCTGGAGGATAACGATCCTGTCGATGTTTCCCAACGTGACAGAGGTTGAGGCGGTGACGAGCCGTGATCAGCCGTTTCCGGTTTTTAATACGATCTTTTTTGTGGTGGTGGGGTTGTTGGTGGTGATTGTGGTCGTTGGGGTTAGGAGGCGGTTTAAAGGGCGGGCTCGGGTTGATGGGGTTGTGCGTTAGCACTTAGCTCTGACTTGCGGCCCTCGGCGGATAGTTTAAGGCGAGGGCCTTATTGAGCAGACGTGTCGTGCTTTACTGCGAGCATACCGCCCAGCAACAGCCAGAGAGTGAGTAGAGCTTCCGAGGCCACTGTAGCCCATGCGGCGCCAAGGGCTCCGTGAGCAGGTATCAACCAAGCGTTGAAACATATATTGACCAACAGTGAAAACCCGGCACTGATCATAAAAAAACGCTCACGATGAGTTGCGATTGCGCATTGAACGAGAACCAGATTCGGTAACTCGAAAATCAGAGAAATCGATAACCACCCCATGACAGGTCGAGTCTCGTCGGCATACGCGCTGCCAAACATCAAACCAACCCCCCATTCGCCCGAAGTCCAGCCAATACCCGCCAACGCGATACCGATTGCGAGGGCTACAAAGACAGCGTTACGGCTGAAACCGACGTTGCCTTCCGGCGTCGCAGCCAGCCGCCGCATGCGTCGAAACATGACAAGGGCAATCGGTGTGGCTAGCAACATGACGCCATCGATCAGACGGCAGGCAACGGCGTAATAGCCGACCTCCCGCACGTAGCCCAGAACGCTGTGGAGGATGACTATGTCTACGCGATGGTAGATCGTGGTCAGCAGATTCATCAGCAAAAAGACAAACGCACTGCGGTAAGCCCAAACAGGCAATGCCAGCCGGATTCTGGGCAGCGCAGGCAGATCTCGGCCAAACCAGACGAAGGTCAACAGTAGACCAACCCCCCAGGCAGAAAAGATCACTACTGGCGTCAGGCCGAAAATAGCAATGCTGCTCAGGATCATCAGCGCGCTCAGGCTTCGCGCGCAAACCTGGAAAAACGCGTCCCTGGCAAAATCCCCGGCCCCCTTTAGCCACGAAGAGAGCCACATGACCAGTGTCATTGCGCCAAAACAAAATACGGCAGCGGCCAGTGACGTGCCATCCAGCCAGCGCGACGCCAGATAAGCACCCAGCATCAGCACCGCACTACTGATCACCAGATGCAGCAACGCTTGGCTTGGCAGGACCTGATTCAAAGTCTCTAGCGCAGCTGTGGGGGATGTCCTCTCACGCAGCAGCAGGGTTTTGAGACCCGCATCCTGGATCAACGCCAAAAACATCGCCAGAACATAAATGTAGGTGTAAGCGCCAAACGCGTCAGGTCCCATGCTACGTGCCAGGAAAATTGAAATGCCAAGCGACATCGCAGCGCCGTAAATCGTTGACATCCACTGAGCGATCAGAGGACTGCTTTTCCTCAGTAAAGAAAATAACGAGAAGCCCGACGTGATTTCCGTACCCTGTAAAGGCATCTTTGGAGACATTGAATACTTCCGAAAGAAAGGGCTCTATTTACACAGTAAGAAAGAAAGGGCTCTATTTACACGGTAAAAGGAACCCAGCTATCAAATATCACCGGGCCGAGCGAGTGGATATATGGAAAATGCTAGCACAAGCCAGGGGCTCACCTCCCAGATGGATGCGCAATCACCCCCTGCATCCAGAAACGAGGAGAATACCGCCCACCGAAGTCTTCGGCGAATTGCTGCTTGCGTGTATCCATATCAGGAACATCACGAACGATGATGTAGAAGATCATACCTACTGCAAGCGTCAGACAAACCAGCCATGCACGACTGAGCGCAACACTGGCAGGACGAGGGGGCGTTTGCCACTCATGCAACGCCAGCAGCCAGCCCACAATGATCGCCAGCCAGAGTTGTGAATAGGGCATCACGATCACGCCGTCGACCATCGACTGGGTCAGGGCACCAACAAGACTGGCGAATAGGCACAAGCGCATCAGGTCAACAGGCTCAAGAGACAGCGCACGCTTGTGCAATAGCACCGCGGTGGTGCTCAGCCCATATAACGCAAGACCCGCCACGCATAACGTCGATGGAACCCCCCACTCGCAGGCCCATTGCAAAATGGCCTGATGTGGATGCGCCGCCACGGCATTCCATATATCAGCGAAATGCATGGGACCAAAACCAAGGAGCGGGCGCTCTTTGATCATTTCCCATGCTTGCTGCCAGAGGATTTCACGTGCGGACAGTGAGGTCGTCAGGCGGTCGCCTGCGAAATTGCTGACTTCGATACCCAGCAGGCCTGGTAGCACGCTGAATAGCAGGGTAAACAGCAGAAGCCCCGTCGAGGCCGCACCCATCTGCCAACCAGCCCAACGGCGTCCGGCACGTCCGAGGCAGAACACAACTGCAACTGCGGCGGCCATGCCCAGCCATGTACCGCGAGTCCCCCCACTGATCGCGATCATCCACCAGAGGCTGGTCAGACAGAACAAACCGACCTTGATTGAGCGTCGCGTGGAGGGCAGTAGTAGTGGCAGCACCAGTAAAGGCAGAGTGAAGGTCTGAAATTGGCCGTAAAAGCGCTTGTTGGAAAAGCCGTCGAGTAGCAGGTCGGTGTCGAGGTTAGGGGCGGAGCTGAGGAATGCTGCTGTGGAGGCGGATAGAAACTGGATTGTTTTAACAGTGCAGATAAGGATGACAAAGCCTATAAAGGCGCGATCCAGTTGGACACCGTGAAGAGTTCTTTGCAGGGCAAAGGCGGTGGCAATGGCGCAGGACAGCAATAGGACTGATAGCTCGGTTAGCGCCCACAAGGGCTGGCTGGCGCTAAGGCTTGAAACAACACCACCAAGCAATATAAGAAAAAAAACTGCTCTTATCTTTAACTCTGCAGTACTGACAGCTGAATACTTAGAGAAATTCCAGAATAGACTTGCGACAGATGACAATCCGATAAAAAATTGCCCCATCCTCTGGGGATCATGCATTGTCAAATCAGAGATGCAAGCACACGCAAGCAGTACGGAAAAACACACGAAAAAAAATAGGTTTTCTCTGAGTACTGAAAACAAAATTCTGTCCACGCTAAAAAACCCGATCACTAATGATCGGGCTTCTATTTTATGTCAAGCAAACACTAGCCCCGTCATATGAGGGTCAAGCGTAGCGCTTTTCCAATCACGCCAACAACATATATCGTTCTGAATGTGAATTCATAAAAGTCACTTTCAGACTGATTAGCTGTTTGACTTGCAAGAGCCTGGCATCCAATTGGAAGGAGTACCGATACACGTCCAGCCGGTAATGTCTGTGCCACCAGCGTTTTTAGTGGGCGTCATAGTGACAGTTGTGTCATCCGTCGCTTTAATGAAGCCTTTCACAGTAATTGCCCCGGTGGTCGCGTTGACAGTCAAGCTTTTCGCATATGTGGTAGCGACGAAGCCTGTGCCACATGCGTCGAGTGCAAGAAACCCCTTGCTGGCGACGGTCTCAGTCACGCACGTACGGGCGCTACTCGCAGCCAGGATCAGCTCCGAAGCTTTTGCTCGCGCAGTGTAGTCCTGATAAGCGGGTAGTGCGACAGCAGCCAAAATGCCGATGATCGCAACAACGATCATCAATTCGATCAACGTAAAGCCTTTTTGCGTTTGCATGCTTACTTCTCCAAGCGTCAAAGGGTAGCGCCTTCACTCAAGATAAGCATAGCTCGTGCCACAATAAGGCAACTCTGCACTTGCGCATATTCCATAAGCTACTCAAGCCGAATAGCTTTCAGAAAATCGCAGAAACTGACAATTTTTGTCACATTTACCGCTGCCATTTGGCAGCATCGTCCGACTGCGCTATAACCCTCACACTGTGTGCGTCTGGTGGTTTTATGACTGATGTTGTTCTCACCGGTTTGGCCAAGCAACTGGTCTTGGCCGAGCTTCTTACAGAAATTGCCGCCCAGCAGGCCTATCAGCAGGCGCGCCGCGAAAAAATTTCGCTGGTTAGCTATCTGGTACAAAACAAACTCGTCAAAAGCCTCACGCTGGCAGAGATCGCGTCTGATCAGTTCGGCGTTCCTTTCGTGGATCTTTCCAGTCTCGACAAGGAAAGCCAGCCTAAGGGGTTGGTGAGTGAGAAGCTCGTCAGACAGCATAATGCCCTCCCCCTGTGGCGCCGTGGTAACAAGCTGTTTATCGGCATATCGGACCCGACAAACCATCAGGCGATCACAGATATTCAGTTCAGCACTGGCCTGAATACTGAAGCGATTCTGGTTGAAGATGACAAGCTAAGCATTGCCATAGACCGCTTTTTTGACACTGAAAGCGGCCTCGGCGAGTTGGCGGATATTGATCTGGGTCTTGAAGTCGAACCTGCCAGTGACAAGGAAACCTCACTGGCGACACAGAGTGATGCCGACGATGCTCCTGTTGTGCGCTTCGTCAACAAGATGCTGATGGATGCGATACGGCTGGGCTCGTCGGACCTGCATTTTGAACCTTACGAAAAGATTTTTCGCGTGCGCCTGCGTACCGACGGCATTTTGCATGAAGTGGCCAGACCACCGATTCATCTGGCCAATCGGATTGCCGCACGGCTTAAGGTCATGGCCAGTCTCGATATCTCTGAGCGGCGTAAACCGCAGGACGGCAGGGTCAAGCTGCGAGTGTCAAAAAACAAAGCTATCGACTTCCGTATGAACACGCTGCCGACACTGTGGGGTGAGAAGATCGTGATGCGGATTCTCGATCCGACCAGCGCACAGATGGGCATTGACGCGCTGGGCTATGAGCCGGACCAAAAAGCTTTGTATATGGAGGCCTTGAAACAGCCACAAGGCATGATTCTTGTGACCGGCCCCACTGGCTCGGGTAAAACCGTTTCGCTGTACACTGGCCTGAACATTCTTAATACTGTGGACATCAACATTTCCACAGCTGAAGACCCGGTAGAAATCAACCTGGAAGGTATCAATCAGGTCAACGTCAACCCGCGTCAGGGATTGGACTTTTCTCAGGCATTGCGCGCATTCCTGCGTCAAGATCCCGACGTAATCATGGTCGGCGAGATACGAGACCTGGAAACCGCCGAAATCGCCATTAAAGCCTCGCAGACCGGCCACATGGTGTTATCTACTCTGCATACTAACAGCGCCGCAGAAACTCTGACTCGCTTGCATCATATGGGTGTCGCAGCATTCAACATCGCTACAGCAATAAACCTCATCATTGCCCAGCGGCTGGCGCGCAAGCTGTGCAGCCATTGTAAGAAAGAACTCGATATACCCCGGGAAACGCTCATCCAGGAGGGTTTTCCGGAGGAGAAGATCGGTACTTTTAAAATCTATGGCCCAGTAGGGTGTGAGCATTGCAACGGCGGCTACAGGGGCAGGGTCGGGATTTATGAAGTGGTCAAGAAAACACCTGCGCTGGAACGCATCATCATGGAAGAAGGCAATTCACTGGAGATTTCAAGGCAGATGCGCAAGGACGGATTCAATGATTTGAGGACCTCCGGCCTGTCGAAGGCCATGCAAGGCATTACCAGTCTTGAAGAAGTCAATCGCGTGACCAAGGATTAAGCATGGCCAGCAAGGCAGTTAAAGTCACCGTTTACAACTGGGAAGGTGTCGATAAAAAAGGCACTAAAATTAGTGGCGAATTGAGCGGCCATAATCTGGCGCTCGTAAAAGCTCAGCTGCGCAAGCAAGGCATCAATCCGACCAAGGTGCGCAAGAAGTCCGTATCGTTATTCGGCAAGGGCAAGAAGATAAAGCCGCTGGACATCGCGTTCTTTTCTCGGCAGATGGCGACAATGATGAAGGCGGGGGTGCCGCTGCTACAATCATTTGACATCATCATCGAGGGTAGCGAAAACCCTAACATGCAAGCGCTGGTAAATTCCCTCAAACAAGAGGTGTCTGCCGGCAATAGTTTCGCAACAGCCTTGAGGCAGAAGCCTGAATATTTCGACGACTTGTTTTGCAACTTAGTAGACGCTGGGGAGCAGGCTGGTGCGCTAGAGAGTCTGCTAGACCGAGTGGCGAGCTATAAGGAAAAGACCGAAAAGCTGAAAGCCAAAATTAAAAAAGCCATGACTTATCCCGCTGCCGTTTTGATAGTAGCCATTATTGTTTCCGGCATCTTATTGATCAAGGTAGTGCCGCAATTTCAATCTGTATTCACCGGCTTTGGTGCGGAGCTGCCGGGGTTCACATTGATGGTCATCGGCCTATCTGAAATCGTACAGCAGTGGTGGCTAGGGCTAGTTGGCTTATTTTTTGTCGGGTTCTTCATATTTAAAAAAGCTTATAAGCAGTCTCAGAAATTTCGAGACAGCATGGATCGTTTTTTACTGAAAACACCTATCATTGGACCATTGATTTTTAAATCGTCAGTGGCCCGTTATGCTCGGACACTTGCTACAACTTTTGCCGCTGGCGTGCCGCTTGTCGAAGCATTGGACTCTGTCGCCGGAGCCACGGGTAACGTAGTTTTTAGACATGCGGTCAATCAGGTCAAACAGGATGTCTCCACAGGTATGCAATTGAATTTTTCGATGCGCTCTACCGGCGTTTTCCCGAGTCTGGCAATCCAAATGACTGCCATTGGCGAGGAGTCCGGCGCATTAGACAATATGCTGGACAAAGTAGCGACCTACTACGAGGATGAAGTCGACAATATGGTAGATAGCCTGACCAGCCTGATGGAGCCGATGATCATGGCTGTGCTGGGCGTTATAGTAGGCGGCTTAGTAATTGCGATGTACCTCCCCATCTTCAAACTTGGAAGCGCAGTCTGACATGCCCCTCCTCGATTTCCTGGCCAGCTCACCGCTGGCCTTCGTCATTACCTGCTGCCTACTCGGCCTCATCATCGGAAGCTTCCTCAACGTAGTCGTCTACCGCCTCCCAAAAATGATGGAGCGCGACTGGAAAGCCCAATCACGGGAAATGCTCGGCCTCCCTGCCGAACCGGACCAACCCGTCCTCAACCTGATCCTGCCGCACTCAAGCTGCCCGCACTGCGCGCACACAATCCGCCCGTGGGAAAACCTGCCGGTCATCAGCTATCTCCTGCTGCGCGGTAAATGCTCACAATGCAAAGCCCCGATCAGCAAACGCTACCCAATGGTAGAGCTGACCTGCGCAGTGTTGTCGGCCTACGTCGCCTGGCATTTCGGTTTCGGCTGGCAAACGGCGGCGATGCTGGTGTTGAGCTGGGGCCTGCTGGCGATGAGTCTGATCGACGCCGACCACCAACTGTTACCTGACTCTCTGGTGCTGCCACTGCTGTGGCTGGGCCTCATCATCAACGCTTTCGGGCTGTTCACCTCGCTGAACGATGCGCTTTGGGGCGCGGTGGCCGGTTATCTGGCGCTTTGGTCGGTGTTCTGGCTGTTCAAGCTGGTGACCGGCAAGGAAGGCATGGGTTATGGCGACTTCAAGTTGCTGGCCATGCTTGGCGCGTGGGGCGGCTGGCAGATTCTGCCGTTGACCATCCTGCTGTCATCGCTGGTGGGCGCGGTGCTTGGGGTGATCATGATGCGCGTGCGCAGGGTTGAAAGCGGTACGCCGATCCCCTTTGGTCCTTATCTGGCCATTGCGGGGTGGATCGCTTTGCTCTGGGGTGGTCAAATAACCGACTCTTACATGCAGTTTGCCGGTTTCAGATGACTCACCCCGATCAAAAACCCTGGATTCTTGGCCTGACTGGCGGCATTGGTAGCGGTAAAAGTGCAGCGGCACAGTGCTTTACCAACCTTGGCATCGACACCGTGGATGCCGACCATGCCGCCCGCTGGGTGGTCGAGCCAGGGCGTCCAGCGCTGGAGCAGATAGCCGCGCACTTCGGTAAAGGCGTGTTGCAGGCCAGCGGCGAGCTGGACCGTGGCGCGCTACGCAAGCTGATTTTTGAAAACCCGGAGCAGCGACGCTGGCTGGAAGCGCTGCTGCATCCGCTGATCAATCAGGAAATCGTCAGCCATCTGGCCAAGGCCAAATCGCCGTATGCCATTCTGGTCTCGCCATTGCTGGTCGAGTCCGGGCAATACCGCATGGTCCAGAGGCTGCTGGTGATCGATGCTCCGGCGCACCTGCAGATAGAACGCACCATGCTGCGCGACAGCTCCAGCCAGGAGCAGGTCGAAGCCATTCTCAAGGTGCAGATCCAGCGTGAAGACCGCCTGCGTCATGCCAACGATGTGCTGGTCAACGACCGCGATCACGCTTGGCTGAACAGCGAAGTCGAGCGGCTGCACCACTTTTACCTTACTTTGCGTAGAGGCCAATCATGAGCCAACCAATGACCGTTCAATGCCCAACCTGCGACGCCCCGGTGGAATGGAGCGCAGCCAGTCCGAGCCGCCCGTTCTGCTCCGAGCGCTGCAAACTGATCGACCTGGGAGCCTGGGCTTCTGAAGAGCATGCGATCCCGGTGAGCCCGGATGCCGAGGATGAGTTGTTCTCGGGTGATCTGGAGGCTCCGCACAGGGGACATTGATAACAAGTCGATGTGAAGCAACTCGCTTTACGCAACTACGAGGGCTATCTTTCAGCCGCATCTCAGGACGCCTGTGATGGCCCTTTCGCGAGCAAGCTCGCTCCCACGACGCTCATGTCCCGCGATCATTTATGCTCCAACGCAGCCCTCAACGCATCAGCACTGCCAAACTGCTGCTGACTGACCAACTGCCCGTCGCGCAACTGTAACCACAGCACTTTATCGTCGTCGCCTGCGTACTGCGGCACTATGCGCGCGTCTCGATCGAGCATTACGCGGTAGCTGTAATCGCGCATTTTGGGGATGGCGAACATTTTGGCGATGATGGTTGGCATTTTCTGGATGTCAGCGACAAACACCGTGTGGCGTGATTCCAGAAAGCCTTTTGGCTTGTCCTGAAGGGCAGCGTTGACTAGTTTCGCGGCGTCCATGCTGCGTGCGACCAGCAGGGTTTGTGTCTGGTTGTTAAGGGTGTAGGGCTGGTCGTATTGATCGAGCAGTGTCCAGGAAGACAGACGCTCGCCGACTTGCAGGGCGTTGGCGGTGAGGGGCAGCAAGGCCAGCAGCAGAATGGGCAGAAGCTTCACAGGTCGATCCTCGATAAAAACGGCGCCTGCGGGCATTTTTTCGCATGCGATCAAAAAATGAATTGCCAGTCTACACCCCTGCATTCACTCTTCCAGTCATGGCAACTTGAACGCTAAGCTTGGCCCTATGGATGACTCAGACTACCTACGCCTGTTGACGATCCAGGCCGAACAAGCCAACGCCTTTCTTTCCAATGCGCGGAAGTGGGAGCGTGAGCGCTGGGTTTGTCAGCGCCTGTTGCAGGGGCTGAACATTGCGCATCGCAATGAGGACTTCACGCCGGCCACTCAGGAGCCTCCGGATGTGCTGTTTCGTGACGGGCGTTTCGAGGTGTTTTTTGTGCTCGATGAGGGCCGTCGTCTCAATGACGAGTGGCGCGAGGAGTTGGCGCGACGACGTAGCGCTTTTTCGTTGAGCCAGCTGGTACGTCGGGAAGCCAAGCCCAAACGGATTCCCGCCTCTGAACTGCTGCACCGACTCGCCCCTACCCTGCGCAAGAAATCCACCAATTATCGCGAACGCGGCATTGACCTGGGCGGGCTGGATATCATCGCCTTCGCCAGCCTCAAGCGCGAGGTGCTGGACCTCAACAGTCACTTTCCACCACCGACCGAGTACTTGCGTCAGGGCTGGCGTTCGTTGTCGCTGGTGGGGCCGACCTTTGCTCGGGTATTGTTCGCACATCCCGGCGCTCCGGATTTTCTGCGTACCAACCTGGGCCGCAGTGTCGTTTTCGATGTTGGAATCAGTTTATGAGTCCCTTGCAGGAACTGCTGGCCGATGTGCCTCAACAAGGCCGTGTGCGCTGGATTGGTGTGCGTCCGGAGTCGCGGGTCGAGATGATCGAACTGGACGCGGTGGAAGCGCGGCGCGAAGCGGGGCTGACCGGCGATCATTCGCGACCTGGCCCGCGCAATGCGCGGCAGGTGACGCTGATCCAGTGGGAGCATCTGGCGGTGGTCGGTTCGTTGCTGAACCGCTCTGCGGATAACCCCATCGTGCCACAGGATTTGCGGCGCAACCTGGTGATCAGCGGCATCAACCTGTTCAGCCTGAAAAACCGACGTTTCCGTATCGGCCAGGCGATTTTTGAAACCACGGGCTGGTGCCAGCCTTGTGCGCGTCTGGAGCAGCGCCTTGGTCACGGGACCTTTCAGGCGGTGCGTGGGCATGGCGGAATCACAGCGCGAGTGTTACAAAGCGGCATCATCCGCCTGGACGATGTGTTGCAGGTCGAGCCGCTGGAAATCACTGATCCCTGGCCCCCTGCCCGTCAGCACGCTTGAGACAACGCATAAATTGAGCAGTCACCTGAACCCGGAACCGCAAAGGTGTGTCGAAGAGTACCTTCAGGCAAACCGGCATCCAGTCGAGCGCAGGCCGCTCCTGATCCCGGTGTTGCCGTGATGAACCCATTTATCGAGCCTTCTGACGCTATGAGCTGCCTTGCGCTCGCGAAGATCAGGCTCCCCGCGAATTCCTTAAACCTTCCGAGTAATCCTTATGACGCATCGTATTGTTATCGTTGGTGGCGGCGCTGGCGGTCTGGAGCTGGCGACCAGCCTGGGTAAAACCCTGGGCAAGAAAGGCACGGCCAGTGTCACGCTGGTTGATGCCAACCTGACGCATATCTGGAAACCGCTGTTGCACGAAGTGGCTGCCGGTTCGCTCAACTCGTATGAGGACGAGCTGAACTACGTGGCTCAGGCCAAGTGGAACCACTTTCAGTTTCAACTCGGGCGCATGACCGGTCTGGACCGCGCCAGCCGCCAGATTCATCTGGCCGAGACGCTGGATGAAAACGGTGCCGAACTGGTTCCGGCACGCAGCCTGGGTTATGACTCGCTGGTGATCGCGGTGGGCAGCACCACCAATGATTTCGGCACCACGGGCGCGGCGGAACATTGCCTGTTTCTCGACAGCCGCAAGCAGGCCGAGCGTTTCCACCAGCAACTGCTCAACCACTATCTGCGTGCTCACGCAGGTCAGGCTGACATTGCTCAGGAAATCACCGTGGCCATCGTTGGCGCAGGTGCGACTGGTGTTGAACTGGCGGCAGAACTGCACAACGCGGCGCACGAGTTGGCGGCTTACGGGCTGGGCCAGATCAAGCCGGAAAACCTGCGCATTACCGTGATCGAAGCCGGGCCTCGGGTGCTGCCTGCATTGCCAGAGCGTATCGGCGCGCCGGTACACAAGACACTGGAAAAACTTGGCGTGACGGTACTGACCAATGCCGCTGTGAGTGAAGTGACCGCCAATGGCTTGATCACGGCCAGCGGGCAGGTCATTCCGGCCAGCTTGAAAGTCTGGGCGGCGGGTATTCGGGCTCCGGCGTTTCTGCATGAACTGGATGGGCTGGAGAGCAACCGGATCAATCAGTTACAAGTGCTGCCGACGCTGCAAACCACCCGCGACGAAAATATTTTCGCCTTCGGGGACTGCGCCGCCTGCCCGCAAAAAGGCACCGACCGCAACGTCCCGCCACGCGCTCAGGCTGCTCATCAGCAGGCGTCGTTGCTGGCCAAATCGCTGCGCCTGCGGATCGAAGGCAAGACCTTGCCAGAGTACACCTACAAGGACTACGGCTCGCTGATCTCGCTGTCGAGCTTCTCGGCAGTCGGCAATCTGATGGGTAACCTGATGGGCAGCGTGATGCTTGAAGGCTGGCTGGCGCGGATGTTCTATGTGTCGCTGTATCGCATGCACCAGATGGCGCTGTACGGCACCTTCCGCACCCTGATGCTGATGCTGGGCAGCAAGATCGGCAAAGGCACCGAGCCACGGATGAAGCTGCACTAAGGCCCGCCAGTCGAGAGACATGCGGGAGAACACCATCGTGCCCATGCTCCGCGTGGGCATGCCCTTCTGGACGCTCTGCGTCCTCCTTGAATTGACCTGTGCAGCGCAGTCCGCAAGAACACCATCGTGCCCATGCTCCGCGTGGGCATGCTGTTCTGGACGCTCTGCGTCCTCTCTTGAATTGACCTGTGCAGCGCAGTCCGCAAGAACACCATCGTGCCCATGCTCCGCGTGGGCATGCTGTTCTGGACG
>NZ_JAWHOP010000009.1:71516-112313 GCF_032586995.1 Pseudomonas syringae group sp. J248-6
CTCTGCGTCCTCTATTGAATTGACCTGTGCAGCGCAGACCGCAGGAACACCATCGTGCCCATGCTCCGCGTGGGCATGCCGTTCTGGACGCTCTGCGTCCTCTCTTGAGTGAATCTCGCTCTGGGCCAACTTGCAGTGCCCTGAATACCCGCTATTTTTAATCTGACCGGGCTCTGCGCGATGCGATCGGACGGAAGGCGCTCGTACAGGTATCAAGTTCGTCTGCACCGCGCAGATAACCATTGAGTCGTGTACAACGCTGCACTGTTCAGGGATCGAACCCATGATGTCGAATCATTCCAGCAGTACTCCTGCGCAAAGTCGTCCGCATTTCATCTGGTTTTCTCTGATTCCCGTCATACCTGCCGTTGCCTGGATCCTCACGCAATCCGGTACGAGTACGACCAATCTGCTTGCTTGTGCGGCACTGCTCGCTATCGGTCTGGGTGCCTGTGCACTGGCTGCCCGCACCCAGCAGAACGACGTGCGTCGGGCTGTTGCTCAAGCGCTGGACCATCACCAGGCACATAACGCTCAAATTAGCGCCATGGCCTCCCATGCCCAGCTCAACGAAGTCTTTCTCGGTGCCATGCCGATCTGGGCCAAACAGGTCGAAAGCTCGCGCCAGCAAACCGAAACCGCCATTGTCGAGCTGAGCAGCCGATTCATGGGAATTTCCGAACGCTTGCAGGAAACCGTACAGGCCTCGCAGCACGCTGCCGGTGAGCTGGACGGTCAGAATGCTGATGGCGCTCTGAAAGTCCTGTCCCAGAGTGACAGCGAGCTGAGCCAGGTGATTGACTCCCTTAAAGCCACCCAGGCCAGCCGCGACCAGACGCTCTCCCAGGTTCGCAGCCTGACCGCCTATACAGGCGAGTTGCGCACCATGGCCGCGGACGTCGCAGCGATTGCTGCGCAGACCAACCTGCTGGCCCTTAACGCCGCGATTGAAGCGGCGCGCGCAGGTGAAGCCGGCCGTGGCTTTGCCGTGGTCGCCGACGCGGTGCGCAGCCTGTCGAGCAAGTCCAGCGAAACCGGTCAGCAGATGTCGGCCAAGGTCGACATCATCAACAATGCGATCACGCAACTGGTGCAGGCCGCCTCCAGCGGTGCTGATCAAGACAGCCATTCGGTGGCAGCTTCCGAGCAAAGCATCCAGAACGTCCTGGAGCGCTTCCAGAGCATTACCGGTCGCCTGGCCGAATCCGCCGACCTGCTCAAGCAGGAAAGCTACGGTATTCGCGACGAAATGACCGAAGTCCTTGTAAACCTGCAGTTTCAGGACCGAGTCAGCCAGATTCTCGCTCACGTACGCGACAACATCGACTCTTTGCACGCGCATCTGTTGCAAGCCAGCCAGTCTCCCGATGAGGCCGTCGCCATCGACGCCCGGCAATGGCTGGCGCGCATGGAGTCCACCTATGCGACCGACGAGCAACGCCGTACTCACCGCGGCGAATCGGCAGCACAGCAGGATTCGCAGGAAATCACGTTTTTCTAGGAGTAGATCATGGCTAAGAGTGTATTGGTGGTAGACGATTCAAGCAGTGTCCGGCAGGTTGTCGGCATCGCGCTGAAAAGTGCCGGATACGACGTTATCGAGGCCTGCGATGGCAAAGATGCACTGGGCAAGCTGACCGGGCAGAAAGTGCACCTGATCATCAGCGACGTGAACATGCCGAACATGGATGGCATCACGTTCGTCAAGGAAGTGAAGAAGCTGGCCAGTTACAAGTTCACGCCAATCATCATGCTGACCACCGAATCTCAGGAATCGAAAAAGGCAGAAGGTCAGGCGGCAGGCGCCAAGGCCTGGGTCGTCAAACCGTTCCAGCCAGCGCAAATGCTCGCAGCGGTTTCCAAGCTGATCCTGCCCTGAGATCAAGGGCCATGGAGGCCAGCATGCCAACCCCAGACGACAATCAGGCTGACGCCACCCGCGTGCAGATCGACGGCGAGCTGACGATCTACACCGTGACCGAACTCGCCGCACGTTTGCTGCCGCAGATCACTGGTGCGGCGCGAGTGGAAGTCGACTTGTCGCAAGTTACCGAGATGGACGGTGCCGGCCTGCAATTGCTGGCAGTCATCCAGCGCGAAGCCGGCAAGACCGGGACCTCGCTGCACATGACCGGGCAAAGCAAGGCAGTCACCGAAACCTTCGAGTTATGTAATCCCGGTGTCGTGCTGTAGCGCGTCCATTTGCATTATTGCCGAGTGATCGACCAAGGAAGCCATCGTGAGTATTAACCTCGATCAGGCACAGCAAACGTTCATTGTTGAAGCGCGTGAGCTGTTGCAGGCCATGGAGGAATCCCTCCTGCAACTCGAAAGCGAACCCGGCGATCAGGACGCGATTGGCGCAGTGTTCCGCGCAGCGCACACCATAAAGGGTTCTGCCGGGCTATTCGGGCTGACGCCTATCGTCAGCTTTACCCACATCGTTGAAGACGTGCTCGACCGCCTGCGTGAAGGCAGCGTGTCGGTGGACGCCGGGCTGATCGCGGTGTTGCTCAAGTCCGGCGATCACATGCTTGAGTTGATCGATGTAGTAGCCAGCCGTGGCGAGCCATTGCAGCCGCCCGCTCTGGAACGCGAAGCGGCGCTGCGTCAGGCGTTACAGGTCTATCAGGCACCGGGCAATGCCCAGCCTGCTGACGAGGCGCGAGCGCCGAGTGTGATCGATGAACAGCCTGCCGAAGTGCTATGGCATATCTCGCTGCGTTTTGGCGTGGATGTGTTTCGCAACGGCATGGACCCGCTGTCGTTCCTGCGTTACCTCAATACTCTGGGGCAAATGGTTCAGGTCACCACAGTCACCGACAGCATCCCGGCGTTGGAAGCGTGGGACCCGGAATCCTGCCACCTGGGCTTCGAGATCGATTTTCGTTCGTCTGCCGGGCATGCCGCGATCAACGAAGTGTTCGACTTCGTGCGGGAAGACTGCGCCGTAGAAATCACCTTGATGAGCGAGACAGCAGACCACGTCGAGCCTACCGGCACCGAGCTGGTCTCGCAGACCGAACACAGCCCTGCGGTTGCCAGCGGCGAACTGCTGGGCGACCAGCGTGCCGTGCCGCGTACGCCTGCTGCGGCAACAGCTGTAGAACGCCCTTCTTCGGCCAGCGAGCAGAAAAACAAGGACGGCCGTTATGTGCGCGTCAATGCCGACAAGCTTGATGAGCTGATCAATCTGGTCGGCGAACTGGTCATTGCCAGCGCCGGGGCCAGCCTGCTGGCCCGTTCGTGCGACAACGACCCGCTTCAGGAAGCCAGCTCGACCGTGTCAGGGCTGGTCGAGCAAATTCTGGATGGCGCGCTGCACCTGCGCATGATCCCCATCGGCGACACTTTCAATCGTTTCCGCCGCGTAGTACGTGATGTCAGTCAGGAGCTGGGCAAGGACATCGACCTGATTATCAACGGTGCGGAAACCGAACTGGACAAGACAGTTGTCGAAAAGATCGGCGACCCGCTTATGCACCTGCTGCGCAATTCCATGGACCACGGCATCGAAAGCGCCGAAGCACGGCGCGCGGCAGGCAAACCGGCAAAAGGTCATTTGAGCCTTAATGCGTACCACGACTCCGGCAGCATCGTCATCGAAATTGCCGACGACGGTGCGGGGCTCAACCGCGAGCGTATCCTCGACAAGGCCCAGCAGCGCGGGCTGGTGGCAGCGGGTGCGAGCCTCACCGATCAGGAGATCTACAACCTGATCTTCGAGCCCGGCTTCTCTACCGCCGAGGCCGTCACCAACCTGTCAGGGCGTGGTGTCGGCATGGATGTGGTGAAACGCAATATCACCTTGCTGCGCGGCACTGTGGACCTGGACAGCCAGCCCGGTCAGGGCACCATCGTGCGCATCCGCCTGCCGCTGACGCTGGCGATCATCAATGGTTTTCTGGTCGGTATCGATCAGTCGACTTACGTCATCCCGCTGGACATGGTTCAGGAATGCATCGAGCTGGACGAACAGAATCGTCACCTGACCCGCGACAGCGGCTACCTCGACCTGCGTGGCGAAGTGTTGCCGCTGGTCTACCTGCGTGATCACTTCAACCATGAAGGCCCGGCTGCACGGCGCCAGAACGTGGTGGTGGTGCGCTACGCCGAACACAAGGCCGGGTTGGTGGTAGATGACCTGCTCGGCGAGTTCCAGACCGTTATCAAACCGCTGGGCAAGCTGTTCGGCGCACTGCGCGGCATCAGCGGCTCGACGATTCTGGGCAGCGGTGCGGTGGCGTTGATTCTCGACATACCGGCCTTGCTCAACCAGATCGTCCAAATGGAAGCCCGCTCGACCCAGGCACCTCAAGCCCTATTGCCCACTTCTCGCTGACGGATTCGCAATTCCCAAGGAGTTACTTCAATGAAATGGTTTTACGATCTGAAGATTTCCACCAAGCTGATTACCTCGTTCCTGGTGGTTCTGGCGTTGACCGCGGCCATGGGAGTCTTTGCCATTATCCAGCTGGGCCAGGTCAACCAGGCCGCCCAGGACATCAAGGAAAACTGGATGCCGTCCATGCGCGCGGCGTCGGGCATGCGCTTTTACGCAGCCAACTTCCGGCTGAAGGAAAACCGCCACATCGCCGCCGACTCTGCCCAGGAAAAGACGCAGATGGAGCTTGAGGCAGCAGAATCGCGCAAACAGTTTGAAACGCGGCTGGCCACTTACGACAAGTTGATCATCAGCGATCAGGACCGTCAGATGTTCAGTGCCGTGAGTGCCTCCTGGTCCAACTACCTGAAAGTCAGCGACAATCTGTTCGCTCTCTCCCGGCAGGGCCAGGAGACCGAAGCGCGTGCCTTGCTGCGCGGTGAGTCCAAACTGCACTTCGACGAAGTCACCAACCAGTTGCAAAAGATGGTCGAGCTCAACGACGCCGGGGCGACTGCCGCTGGCGACAAAGGCACGAGTCTGTACGAAAGCGCGCGCATCTCGATCATTGCCGTGCTGGTTGCAGCCTTGCTGGTCGGTCTGGGTCTGGCGCTGTTCATTGCACGGATTATTTCCCGCCCATTGAAAGAGGCAGCGACTGCCGCCGAGCAACTGGCTGAAGGCAATCTGAACGCCCACATCGGGCACGGTTCCAAAGACGAAACCGGCATGGTGCTGAACGCCATGCGCAACATGGTCGGCAAGCTGTCACACATTATCGGCGAAGTGCGTAACGCCGCCGACAACCTGGCCAGCGCATCGGAAGAAGTCAGCGCCACCGCGCAATCAATGAGCCAGGCCACCAGCGAACAGGCGGCCAGCGTCGAAGAGACCAGCGCGTCGGTGGAGCAGATGAGCGCCAGCATCAACCAGAACACCGAGAACGCCAAAGTCACCGATGGCATGGCCAGCAAGGCTGCCAAGGAAGCGACCGACGGCGGCGAATCGGTGCAGCAGACCGTCGTGGCGATGAAGAAAATCGCCCAACGCATCAGCATCATCGACGACATCGCTTACCAGACCAATCTGCTTGCCCTCAACGCGGCCATCGAAGCAGCCCGCGCGGGCGAACATGGCAAGGGCTTCGCGGTAGTGGCCGCCGAGGTGCGCAAGCTGGCTGAACGCAGCCAGGTCGCGGCTCAGGAGATTGGCGAGCTGTCGTCAAGCAGTGTGGAAATGGCCGAAAAGGCCGGCAAGCTGCTGGACGAAATGGTGCCGTCGATCAACAAGACGTCGGACCTTGTGCAGGAAATCAGCGCGGCTTCAGAAGAGCAGGCTGCCGGTGTGGCGCAAATCAACACCGCCATGACCCAGCTCAATCAGGTCACTCAGCAAAACGCATCAAGCAGCGAAGAACTGGCCGCCACCGCTGAAGAGATGAGCAGTCAGGCCGAACAACTGCAACAGGCCATGAGCTTCTTCACCCTCGATGCATCGCCAAGGAATGTCGCACAAGGCAGCCCTGTCGACAGCCGCAGCAGCCCGAACCGCCAGCCCCCGCGGCCACCGCAACAGGCTCCGCGCAAGGCGTTTGCGCAAAGCATGGCGGGCACCCCGGACGAATCGGAATTCACTCGTTTCTGATGACTGGCTGCTGATTGCCGGCCTCGATAGCGATTCACAGGGAGAACGACATGGGCTCATTGGTCACGACTCGACAGACCGCCACGGCGGTCGAGGAAGAGGCGCAGTACCTGACTTTCATGCTCGGTGGCGAGATGTTCGCCATCGGCATTCTGGGCATCAAGGAAATCATCGAATACGGCAGCCTGACGGTGGTGCCGATGATGCCCGCCTTCGTGCGCGGGGTGATCAACCTGCGCGGTGCCGTAGTGCCCGTGGTTGATCTGTCGGCGCGCTTCGGGCGACAGAACTCGGACATCACCCGGCGCTCGTGCGTGATCATCATCGAGGCCAGCAGCGAGGACGGCCAGCCGCAGGACATCGGCCTGCTGGTCGATAACGTCTCGGCGGTGCTGGAAATACCGGCCTCGCAGATCGAACCGCCACCGAACTTCGGTGCGCGCATTCGTGCCGACTTCATCAGCGGCATGGCCAAGGTCGACGGCAAGTTCGTCATTGTCCTTGAGGTCGATCGCGTGTTGTCTATCGATGAGATGTCCAGCCTCGCCGAAGCAAGCCAGTCGCTGCCTTCCGACACCGACGCGACGTGAGGCCTGCACATGCCTGACACAGCGTCGCTCACCGATCGCGAATTCGGCCAGTTCCAGAACTGGCTGTACAGCGCTGCGGGCATCAAACTGACGCTGGCCAAGAAAGCGCTGGTCGCCGGCCGCCTGTTCAAACGACTCAAGCATTATCAGCTGGACAACTACGGAGAGTATTTCAAGCTGATCATGAACGATCAGCGCAACGGCGAGCTACAAGTGGCGCTGGACCTGCTGACCACCAACGAAACGTACTTCTTTCGCGAACCCAAGCACTTCGATTTTCTGCGTCAGCAGGTGCTGCCCAAGGTCACGCACGGCAAAATGTTCCGCATCTGGAGCGCTGCCAGTTCGTCTGGCGAAGAGCCCTACAGCCTGGCCATGACCCTGGCCGAACAACTGGGCACCACGCCTTGGGAAGTGGTCGGTTCGGACATCAGCACCCGCGTGCTGAGCAAGGCGCGCAGCGGTCACTACCCCATGGAACGCACCGAGACGTTACCGCAACCTTTGCTGTTCAAATACTGTCTGAAAGGCATAGGTCGCCAGGAAGGGACCTTCCTGATCGACAAGTCGTTGCGCAGCCGGGTCAGTTTCGTGCAGGTCAATCTCAATGACACCCTGCCGGATCTGGGCGAGTTCGACGTAATCTTCCTGCGCAACGTGATGATTTATTTCGATCAGGAAACCAAAAGCAAAGTGGTGGCGCGGTTGATCCCGCGTCTCAAGCCAGGAGGCTATTTCATCATCAGCCACTCAGAAAGCCTGAACGGTGTAAATGACATGTTGAAAATGGTCTCCCCTTCGATTTACCGCAAGCCATGATCAAGCCCGTCGGCGTGGTCGAAATAGTCCTGGCTCCCGGCGAAGTGGTCTTCGAGACCCGGCCTGCGCGCTTGCGCACATTGTTGGGCTCGTGTGTAGCAATCACGTTCTGGCACCCGTGGCGGCGTATCGGTGGTATGTGCCACTTCATGCTGCCAGGACGTATTCGCAAGGGTCAGCCACTGGACGGCAAATACGCTGATGAAGCGCTGGAGATGCTTATTAGCCATGCGCTGGCCAGCGGGACGCTTCCGGAGGAATATCAGGTCAAGCTGTTTGGCGGCGGCGAGATGTTTCCGGCGCAGCGCCACGACCAGCAGATGCACAACGTCGCAGATCGCAATATCAATGCGGCGCTGACGCTGGCCGACCGGCATCGCCTGAAGCTGATGGCTCAGGACCTGGGCAGCACCGGTCATCGCAACATCATCTTCGACCTGTGGAACGGAAACGTATGGGTCAGGCACCAACCAATGGAAGCAATCGAAAAAGATGCCAAACAAAAAAATCAGCGTATTGCTGGTCGATGATTCGGCCGTCGTTCGCCAGGTACTCGTGGCCATTCTCAACGACACCCCCGATATTCATGTCATGGGCGCGGCGTCGGACCCGATATTCGCCATGGCCAAGCTGGCTCAGGAATGGCCGGACGTCATCGTGCTGGACGTGGAAATGCCACGCATGGACGGCATCACCTTTCTCAAGAAGATCATGAGCGAACGGCCAACGCCAGTGGTGATCTGCTCGTCGCTGACCCAGAAAGGCGCAGAAACTTCGTTGCAGGCGCTGTCTGCCGGGGCGGTGGAAATCATCACCAAACCTACCACCGGCCTGAAGAACTTCCTCATTGATTCAGCCGCCGAGCTGGTCGCGGCAGTCCGCGCAGCGGCGAACTCCAACGTCAAAAACCTCGGTAAGCGCACGGCTCCGCCCGTTCTGGCCCCGGCAAGCAAACTCACCGCAGACGCCATTTTGCCCGCAGCCAGCGGTCACGCCATGGCGCAGACCACCGAGCGCATTGTGGCCATCGGCACCTCGACCGGCGGCACCCAGGCACTGGAAGCGGTGCTGACTGCCCTGCCCCGCGTCTGTCCCGGTATGGTCATCGTTCAGCACATGCCGGAAAAATTCACTGCCTCGTTCGCCGAACGCCTCAACGGCTTGTCGCAGATCGAGGTACGCGAAGCCAGAAACAACGACCGCATACTGCCCGGCCTGGCCCTGATTGCACCTGGCGGCAAACATATGATGGTCACGCGCAGCGGCGCCTATTACCACGTTCAGGTGATCGACGGCCCACTGGTCAACCGCCACCGCCCTTCAGTGGACGTGCTGTTTCGTTCGGTCGCCAAATTCGCTGGCAAGAATGCTACGGGCATCATCATGACCGGCATGGGCGACGACGGCGCACGCGGATTAAAGGAGATGCTTGATGCCGGCAGCTCGACAGTGGCTCAGGATGAAGCCAGCTGCGTGGTATTCGGCATGCCCAAGGAGGCGATCAAACTGAACGCGGCGCAGCGGATCATTCCGTTGCAGGAGATTCATCAGGTGATATTGCATAGGTGAGATTGGAGGAGCGCCCTGGCTTGGGAACATATCAAGGTCAGGTTCGCCCGCATCATCGTGAAGACAGGCCCGGGAGAGCCGAGCATGGCCCACAAGGTAGATGAGTATTGTGAGGTCAGCAAACTTCATCAGTGCGTCGAGCTGTATGCCGGTTTGATCGAAGACTGGGCAAACACTCAATCCACTGCTGCAGCGCAACACACTAACGCCTCACAATAATAGCCTTTTAATATTAAGCCACTGTCTTAGCACACCTGTACTATTTCTTTAGCGTGCGCACTGGTTAAGTATTGTAACGGTCACTAACACCTATCAGGCAATTACTGAAATGCCTGTAATGCGTTAATGGCTTACTGACCAGAAACTTTGAAATAACACGACAAAAGGTGATTTCAAATGAATAAGGAATTGATGATGCGCGAACTCGATAATGAAGAGCTGGCACAGATCGGTGGCGGTATGACAGTAGGAGAAGGCGTGACAGCCATAGGCGTAGTGGCCGCTGCTGCGGCGCTGGCTCCGGTGACTGCCGTCGGTGCGGGTGTCATATTGGTCGGCGTGGCAGGGGCCAGCGCGATTGACGCCTTTCAGACCTACCAGATGGCGCAGTAATACGCCTTGCCATTCCGGGTGGGCAGCGCAGTGCAGGCACCTACCGGGAAAACAGGAGAACATTATGATGCCCGATCGTCATAAGCTCTTTGGGAAAACCGTCAATTCGCAGGGACTGTTCTGGCTGGCAGCGCTTGCGTTTCTTATTGCCGCCAGTCTTGATTTTCAATGGCATTACATTGGCCTTGCCGGCATGTTTACAGCGGTGGCCGCCATCGCTCGGCGTCGGCAGGAAACCTGACAAGCCCAGACTCATGATGAATGACTTGATCATCTAACCTCTTGCAACGGTTGGTCCGGCTGCAAAACTCACAGACCGCCAGCCTCTGGATACAACTTATTGCACATGAGGATCAAGTCACACAACCGCCAACTCGGTTTACCGTATTTTTCAATAACGACCACGAGGTTTGACATGATTATCCGCAATCAGAAAACCACTGGGACCATCGTCGACAATTATTCGGTTCATGCTCATGTACTGACCGACGCCGAGATGTACAGCGTCTCCGGTGGTGCCGATTTCACCATCATGCCGGTGCCTGGCATTGGCGTGATCAAACCGGACCCGATCTGCGTCTATCCATTCCCTGACGTGCCCCCGCCGTCGGATATTCGCGGGCCATTCATTACTGCCTGATGCAGCTGAATTCCCTGGCCCGTGTGCACGCAGGTCAGGGAATACTCATCCGCCGCTCGCGAATCGAGAGCAGGTTCAGGCGCAGTTCCGAAGGCCGCAACGGCTTGGACAACACTGAAACTTCCGCGCCCTGCATTGACTCAAGCACGACGTCCACTTCCCGCCCGGTAACAATCAGCGCAGGCACGTCCCAGCCACGGGCAGCTCGTATGCCCTCGATGCAGTCCAGGCCGTTGGCCACTGTGCCCAGATCGTAATCGGCGACGATAATGTCGCAATGAGTGGTCAGCCCCTCCGCCGATCGGGCGGTCTGCACTTCGCATCCCCATCGTTCAAGCAGCGCTGCGGTGGCCATCAGAACGTTCTGGTCGTCCTCCACCAGACACACCCTGACCCCTTTGAGCAGGCTCTCGCCCAATGCCTTCTTGGGTACCACCCGAACAGGCGCGCTCACCTCTTCAAGCCCATGAATGGTGACCGTAGTCCCGCGGTCTATTCGCGAGACAATCGCGATTTGCACATTGAGAATCTGGCTGAGCCTTTTGACGATGGACAACCCCAACCCGACGCCCTCCACGTCTTTGTCGCGCACATGGCGGATGCGGTAGAACTCGTCACAGACCCTGGGCAGATGTTCGGCAGCAATACCCCGGCCCTGGTCATACACACTGATCGACAGACGCCCCGCATGGCTGCGCACACCGATCAGCACCGGGTGGTCAGGGGCATATTTGAGCGCATTGGAAATGATGTTCTGCACCATCGTGGCGAGCAACGTGGCATCGACCCTGACCCAGCGCCGACAAGGTCGCACCCGAAGCTCTACACCGGCCCAGCGGGCGGCCGCAACGTTCTGATGAGCGACTTCATTGAGCATGTCACCCAGATTGACCACATCCAACTTGGCTGAAACCTTGCCGCTGTCCAGCGTGTAAATGTCCAGAATCGAGCGAAACAGCTGCGACACGTTGTGCAGGGAGCGATCGATGTTATCGACCAGTTGACGCTCATAATCGCCCAGCGGGCTGGACCGCAGGCAAGCGGTAAACATGCCGATGGAGTGGATGGGCTGGCGCAGGTCATGGCTGGCCTGAGCCAGAAACCGCTCCTTCTCGCGATTGGCCACGGTCGCCTGCTCTGACGCCTCGCGAGCCCTCACCAACAGAATGTGCGCATAGCCAGGCACCAGAATAGTGACGGCGACTAGCATCAAAACCATAAATGGCTGCGCCTGCCAGTACGGCGTCAATTGATAGATGACCAGTATCGCCAACAAGGCCAGGGACGCCGCAATTGCAAGATATCGCGAACCAAAGCGCATGCCGTTGCCTAGAGTGACCCAGACCATCACGCTGAAAACCGGCAGTGTTGCCTCCCCGCCAACGATCAGTCCGACGGAAATGGCAGTGTAGTCATGCACCATCCCGAGTACACGGCGCAACGCGAATACACCTGGATAGCTGATGATGTGCTGGCGCAAGACCAGAGAAACCACCAGAAAGCCCGCATAGTAGAAAATGATGGGCTGATAGGTGGCAACCTTGAGCCCCGGCAGAAGGCCAATCAACGATACATAGCTGATCGCAAACGTCGCCACGATCAACCGCAAGGTAGCCTGATCCAGTTCAGCGTTTTTCTTTCGGTCTTTCATGGACGCACCTCGTTGTGCCGCGAGCGCAGTACATTCTTGCGTCCTTGCAGTCGATCACGCAGGGCCTGGAACGGCATCAGTCGCCGATGTTCAGGCTGCCAAGGTCAGACGCCAACTGCAGCTTGGCGTTATGCCAGTTGACCAGAGACTCCACGCGTTTCTGAGTCGCCGCGCTCAGATCGTTTTGCGAGCGCAGAAGCTCAAGAATACTGCCAACGCCTGCTTTGTAACGACCCTGGGCAATTTCGTAAGACTTGCTGGCACTCTCGACAAAAAGACGACTGATTGCCAGCGCCCTCGTTCTGGACTCCAGGGTCTGTCGACTCTTCCAGACACTGAGCGCAATACTGTTTTCCACCTCGTGCAGGGCCTGTTCGCGGGCGGCGCTTTCGTAACGGGCGGCCCGCGCTCTGCGCCGATTGAGAAAGCCATCGAAAATCGGCACGGTGATTTGCACACCGATGGTCCAGGTGTTCACCTCCTGACGGGTTGAAACCTGCTCGATAGGCGTGTCCTGGCGGCTGTAATTGCTGAACAGCGACACCGTCGGCAGCCCCTGGGCTTTTGCCGCATCGGCCTTGGCCTGGCTCGCCGCCCAGTCGGCGCGGGCCTTTTCGATAGCTGGATGAGACGCCCTGGCCTGCTCCATCAGACTATTGACGTTGCCCAGAAACACTCCTTCATCGGCCCCGGGCTCATCCAGCTCAACCAGCTTGAGCGGTGCCGACGGCGACAACCCCAGCTGACTGGCCAACTCGCCCTGCACCGCCGCCAGATCGCCCTCCGCCATGACCCTGTTCAACTGTGCTTCGGCATAACTGGATTGAGCCTGGAGACGATCCGTCTGCTCGCCGGCACCCTCGCGATACTTTGCGTCAGCGGCTTTCAGACTGTTGGCCGCCAGACGCTCGGCGCTGATTCTCGCGTGCAACAACGCCATGTTCGCCTGCACTTGATAGAACACCCGGGCGGTGGCAAGCATCGACTTCTGCACCTCTTCGATCCGGCTGCTACTGGCGACATTCAATAACTGCCGGGCGCTTTCGACTTTGGCGGCGCGCAGACCAAAGTCGAACAATACCCAGCTCAGGTTGAGGCCGTAGACGCTGGTGTTGGAGTTCAGCCTGGAGTCGGCTTCTGGAAAACCCGGGTAGCGCGTGGTCTTGCCAGCCCGCCCCTTTTGAAACTGCCCCTGCACGGTCGGATAGTAAGCCGAATGCTCGGCATCCAGGTCAGCCTGCCGTGCCAGCTCGGTCAGCCACACCTCACGCAATTTCGGATCGGCACACAGCGCGACAGACACGGCCGTTGCCAGACTCAATGCGTCTGGCAGACGACTGGAGCCGGGGCATGCGTCCACACGGGCATCGGCCATGCACAACGACGCCATTAACAGGCCGAACGCGCTCAACAGACACTGCCAGCCAGCGCAACGAATCATGCCCCGCCGCCTCACGCTGAAGGAGCCTCATTGAGCACCGGGCCATCGTAGGCAACCCGGCCTTGCGCAAGCGCCACGACCCGATCCGCCGTGCGGATGGTTTCCGGGCGGTGGGCAACGATGATGCGGGTGATGTTCAACGTCTGCAGCGCCTGATTGACCGCGGCTTCCCTGGTGATGTCCAGGTGGCTGGTCGCTTCATCGAGAAACAGGAGTTGCGGGCGCTTGTAGAGGGCGCGGGCCAGTAGCACCCTTTGCTTCTGCCCACCGGACAGTACCGTGCCCATGTCGCCCACCAGCGTGTTATAGCCCATCGGCATCTGCGCTATATCATCGTGGACTGCAGCGAGATGCGCGCATTGCTCGATCCATTTCTGATCGGCACCGGTCTCGAAAAAACTGATGTTGTCGCCGATGGAACCGGCGAACAGCACATCGTCCTGAAGCACCGTACCGGTGATACGGCGCAGCCTGCCGATGTTTTCCGGCCCGACCGGCAAGCCATCCAGCAGAACACTGCCTGCGCAGGGCGCCAGAATGCCCAGCATGACATTGAGCAAGGTACTTTTACCGCCACCCGAGGGACCGACGATGGCTACCGATTCGCCTGCGCGGACATGAATTGACACGTCGTCCAGCACATACGGCTCGTGCTCGGAATAGCGAAAGCGCAATTGCCGTACTTCAAGGCTGGGCACCCTGTCGTTGCACGCGTCATCGAACGTATCCGGACCGGCAATCGGCTCGGCATCGTGCAGCACGATGTCGGCGAGCCGCTCACCGTGCAGGCGCAACATGATCACGTCGACAATCTTGTCGATCAGACCAGCCACCCGACCGTTGAACTGCTCCTTGTACGAGTTGAACGCAATCAGCATACCGGCGCTGAATTGCCCTTCCAGAACCAGTCTGGCACCCATCCAGATAACAATGATCGTGACCAGCCCGAACAGCACGCCGTTGAAGGCCCGATAGGCCAGTTGCAGTTTTTGCGGGTGCAGACCGGCATTGATTTCCTCGACCAGTAAAGCGCTCCAGGCACTGCAACGCTGCTCATGCCGATTGAACAGCTTGATGGTGCGCACGCCGCGCGCGCTTTCCAGAAAGTGCGACTGCTGACGAGCAGCATGGACCAGCTGGTTCTCGCTGGCACGCCGCAACGGCCCGAACCAGATCCAGCGCGCCAGGCCGTAGATAATCATCGCGACCACTGCAACAAGCGCCAGCTTCGGGCTATAGGCAATCATCAGCCCCAGTGTGACGACCGTCATCAGCCCATCCAGCAGGGCCTCAATGAACGATGTCGTCACGGTCTGCTGGATGGCCTTGAGAGAACCGAAGCGCGAGACGATATCGCCCAGATGACGACGCTCGAAAAATGCCACCGGCAGGCGCAGCAGATGGGTAAAGACATTGATCTGCCACTGTGACCCGAGCATCGTGCCCAGGTACATCAGCGCCCATGCACGGGCCAGCGCAACGGTGTGCTGAATGATCAGCAATAGGCCAAAGCCGATCGCCAGCACCGTCAACAGGTCCAAATCCGCGCTGACCAGCACCTTGTCGATAACGGTCTGCATGAAAAACGGACTGAGGATGGTACACAGCTCCAGCGCCAGGGCCAGAAGCAGCACCTGCGTCAGCACCCGGCCAAAGCCCTGTACTCGCCCCAACAGTTTGCGCAGCGGGATCGGCGGCTGTGCAGCGGCAGGCTGAAAATCACTTTCCGGCCACAACTCCAGTGCCACGCCGGTAAATGCTGCCGACACCTCGTCAAGCGTCAGCTTGCACACGCCACGCCCCGGATCATGCACCACCACACCGCGTGCGTTGACCTCCTTGAGCACTACGAAATGGTTGAAGTTCCAGTGCAGCACGCAGGGCAACTGCAACTGACCGAGCGCATTCAGCTCGACCCGCAACGCACGGCTGCCCAACCCGAGCCGCGCAGCCATGTGGGTCAGTTGCTTGAGGTTGACCCCTTTCATTGAGGGCGAGAGACGTTGCCGCAACGACAAGAGGTCACTGTGCTGGCCGTGATAGCTGGCGATCATGGCCATGCACGCCAGGCCACATTCAGTGGCTTCGGCCTGGAGCACAACCGGCAGCTTTCTCCCCACACCAAAAGCGAAGGTATTTCTCAGGTTCAAAGCCGCTTTCCTATTCCGCGCAAAGGCTCCAGCATCCATTCATAGAGCGGCAGCCTTTCCTGCATGATGTCGGCGTCCAGTTGCATGCCGGAACGCAAGCGCTCGTGCATGCCCTGGCCGTCGATGGTTTGAGACGCCAGGGCAACCGTGACCCGGTAGAAAGGCCCCTGTTCACGCATCGGCTCGGAAACGTTGCCCAGGGTCATGACTTCATCGGCCGGCAACGCGGTACGCGAGATCGATGACACCCTGCCCGGTTGCAGTCCAAAGCGTTGATAGGGATAGGCCTGGTAACGCAACATCACCGTGTCACCAGTGCGCACGAACCCCACGGAGCGGCTGGGCAGATACAGTTCGGCGTGCAGTTTTGCGTCGGCAGGCACAATGCTCAGTAACGGTCGCGTACTGTCGACTCGTGATCCATTGGAGACCGCGATCGCCGTGGCCTCACCCAGCGTCGGTGCGGTGATGAAAATCTCTCGTTTGGTTTCACTTTCGATCAAGCGGTCCTGATTCTCGGCCAGCCTGCGTCGCAGATCGGCAAGCTGCTTGCTCTGGTTGAACGGCAGCTCGACCAGTTCCGCCCGCAGCCTGGTGCTTTCGGCACGAACCGTCAGCAGCGAGCGATTCAGCTCTTCGCCCCGCAGGCGCATGTCCAGAACTGCATCCTGCTTTTCCTGAAGCTGATCACGGGACACGTAGTCCTGGCGTTGCAGGTTGGCGTAGCGCTCGGCAAGGCCCTTGGTCAAAGCCAGCCGCTGACGCGTCAGGTCGATCTGCGCGAGTATTTTCTGCTGCTCGGTTTCAAGCGCCGCGACCTGACGTTTCTTGCCCTCCAGCTCCTGAAGATGCAGAGCGAGCGTCTCGTCGATTTCCTGAGCGAGGCTTTCCTGACGACGTTTGATCGACAGGCTGATCGCCCGTTGCGCGCCACCCGCCTCACCGCTTTGTGTGTCGCTGGACAAGGCCATCAGCACAGCGCCGTCTGCAACCTGTTGCCCCTCGACGATGTCGAGCCGGGTGATCACGCCAGCTTGTGGTGAGTAGATCCTGATCAGGCCGGTTTCAGGCAGCAGTACGCCGCTTGCGGCTGTACGTTTGGTGTAGGTGGCGAAGGTCAGGAACAGGCCCATGCTGATGCAAAACAGCAACGCCACCGCAGCGGCCAGCCTCATCGATAATGGACTGACCAGCAAAACCGTCCCCAACGTACTGCGCTTTTGCGCATCAAGCGCTTCAGGTCGAAAGAGCATGAATGACCATCGCTTCAATCATCAGGAATGCTCCATAAAACAGGCACCACAAACGGACCACGCATTACAGTCCTGACGACAACTAACCTCAATAGCACACATGAACTAATGGCCAAAAGACACACTAACGAATAGCTCATTTGTGCTATTGAGGTGTGTGTAAGCGGTGACTTTAATGGTGTTGTCTTCCGTCGTTCAACGGTACGGAAGCCCTGATTTATCAATGACACTTTCAGAGGAAACAACGCCATGACTCAAGCAGTGAACCCACAACAGGCACATAATGCGCTTCCTGCCGGACCAGCACTTCGAGTGCTGAACGAGACCGAGTTGAGCCAGGTCGGCGGTGGTATTGAATTCAGCGCATTTGGTTACACCTTCGCAGGCGGAGAGTCGTTTGCGCCAGGTTTCAATTATGCATCCATCACCAACTCGCGGGGTATTCCGGTTTATTACACAACCTGGCAGAACTGACAGCGTTATCAATGCGCGGCTTACAGAACCCGGACATTGTCCGGGTTTTATGCTGACGGCTTCTATTTCTGAAGTGTGAATTCGGCTTTGTCAAAAGACAGCCAGCAAGCATCATTGTCGGTCCACTTTGATTCACTGGTGCCCAACACACCTTTCACAAGAACCCTGTCGCCCTTCTTGAAGCTGCTTATTTTTTTCTTGTTGACCAACAGGTCATCACGGGTCAAGCCCTGGCCCGTGCATTTGGGATTGGACGGATCGCTGAAGATGACCGCAATCTGATTCTGACCGACCGCCGTCCCGGTTTTAGTAATGCGCTGTACGACGCCAGGAATGATCAGTGTTTGAGCGTCCCATTTCTCTTTCGCGGTGACCTCATTGGTCTGCCAATCGCGCCATATTTCTGTCAAGGTTGTTTCTCTGGCTTCGGCCAGCCCTCTGAAATCCCCGCTCAGTACATCACCCGTTTGATCAAGAACGCCATTGGTCATTGACATGGCCTGATCAAGCCCCGCACACCCAGACAATGCCAGAATCAACGGAAACAAGGCTACACTTTTCATTCACACACTCCACTGACTGGCACACCAGGCACCTAACGCTGCCACTCATTATTTAAATAATTAACGTCGAATAACTTCGCACGCAACCGTAGTCACGGCGCAACAGAACATCAATAGTACAGATGCACTAAGTCATCACTGGCCAACTGATTAAACCGGACATTACTGTGTGCCACTAGTGCATACGCGTACGTGCCACTAGTACATGCGTGCTATTTCCATTCAACCTTCGCCTCTCAATACTCCCGTTGTTGGCACCCCGCCGAACGGAAACGCCTAAGCCCTCAGGGCTGGCAGCCACCCCTTGTGGTCTTTATGGAGTATCTGGAGTCGCTATGAACCCCTTATTCAAACTATCCCCGCTTGCTTTTGCGGTTACTCTTGCACTGCTTCCAGATGCTCAGGCAGCGGATTACGTTCTTACCAATGGTCAGGAAACCTTTAACAGCGACCGCGTCATTGATGGCTCGATCGAGGTGCGGTCAACTGACGGCAACTCTTCCAGCCTCACCATCAACAGTGGCGCAACCGTGACCAGCGAAGGCGGCAACATTGTTGGCCAAGCCAGCAGTACCGGCGTCAACCCGGCCCAGGCCAGCGTCATAGTCGAAGGGGCCGGTTCGCGCTGGGTAGTACCGCGTACCTCATTTGTACTGGGTAACACGATCGTTGTCGGTGGGGTCGGTCAAGGCGACCTGAACGTGCGCAACGGGGGTCAGGTGTCGGTGCGGGATCTGGATCTGGGTGATGTCAACGGCGCTCGCTCCAACGCATTTTCAAACGCGCAGTTGCTGGTGAGTGGCCAGAACTCCCTGGTCGACGCGGTCAATATCGAAGCCGGTGGGGTGTTTGTCTACAGGTCGAGCATAACGGCCAATGATGGTGGCAAGATCAACAGCCAGCAGGTAGACATCGACTCCGTCGTCAATCTTTCCGGCGCCGGAACCCGCTGGGACAACAGTGGCGCGTTCAGAAACAGAAACAACCTTACTCTCGATAACGGCGCAGTACTGACCACCGACTCGCTCTTACTGGGTTCGGCCATCATCGGCCGCAGCAATCAGGTGAGTATTTCCGGACAAGGCACCCGCCTGGCAGCGCAAAGCATGACGCTCGGCACCAGTGACTCTCGCACTTACCTGACGCTGTCCGACGGTGCCGAGCTGAGTTCTACCAACGGTATTCTCATCAGCACCATCAGCAGCATCAACAATCCGACACGCGGCACGCTTGCTGTGGGCGGTCCGGTCGTGACCGACCCCAACCGTACCGATATCGATTCGACGACTGCCGGAACAGCTCAGGCGGCCGGCCGACTGGACCCGCAAACCGCCATTAATTTCGGCACCGGCAACGGGGGGCATTTGGCGTTCAACCATACCGATACTGATCTGCAGGTTGCCAACACGCTGAACGGAACGGGCCGAGTGTATGCGTTCAACGGCAATACCACCTTGAGCGGCGACCTTACCGGGCTGGCCGGCAGCGTCGTTGTGCGCGGCGGGCGACTGGTGCTGTCGGGGAACGTCGACCAGGTCAATCAGCGCGGCAATACAGCCACGACCCAAAGCCTTTCGCGGTTTAACGTAGGCAACGGCACCCTGGTGGTCAACGGTATTGCCGGGCGCACCGAGTTCGGGACGTATACCAACAGCGCCCAGGTACTGGACGGAGGTGTTCTGGCCGGCGTCGGTCAGGTGGGTACTACGCAGGTAGCTTCCGGCGGTACCCTGTCGCCCGGCGAAAGCGCCATAGGTGCGCTGACCATACAAGGCGACCTCGACATGGCCGCTGGCTCACGTTACGCCGCGGACATCGCAGGCGACGGTAGAGCAGACAAGATCAACGTCAGCGGCACAGCCACCCTGCGCGGTACGCAGGTCAACGTGACTGCGCTGGATCCTGCGCAAAGCTATCAGAGCGGCAGAACTTACACCTTGCTCTCTGCTCAGGGCGGTGTGGTCGACGGTGCCGCCGCAGGGACCGCCTATGCCCAGGCGCTGACCAACTCGGCGTTCCTGAATGTCGGACTGCAGCGTACCGCCAATGATCTGAACCTCACCATCGAGCAAAAAAGCGTAGAGCCGACACCTACGCCAACCCCGACTCCAACTCCAACACCGGAGCCAACTCCAACTCCTGAGCCGACACCAACACCAGAGCCTACACCTACGCCCACTCCAGAACCCGCACCAACACCAGGCATCTTTCAGACGGTCATGCTGACTCAAAACCAGTTCAATACCGCTGGCGCGCTGAGCGTACTCGAGCAAAGCGGTGAGCCCCTGCGCCTCTACAACAACCTGCTGGTTCTGGATGCCGAAAGCGCTCGCAACGCAGCCGATCAACTGTCTGGCGACTACCTTGGCAGTACTTCAACAGCCCTGATCGCCAATAGCCAAGTGGTGTCCGGAGTGTTGGGCACCCGCATGCGTAATCTGCTGGATACGGGAACATTGCGCATGCCTGCCATGGCACTCAATCTGATGCCAAGCACACCGACCACGCAAAACGGTGCCTGGGTGCAGCCATTCGGCAACTGGACCAAGACAAGCGGCAATAACGGTGCCGGTGGTCTGCACCAAAGCACTGGCGGCCTGCTGTTCGGGGCCGATGGTAGCTTCACACCGGATTGGCGCGGTGGCGTCTACGCTGGCTACAGCCGTTCGAAGTTCGACGCCGATGACAGCGATGCAGACGGTCACAGCGACAACTATCATCTGGGCCTCTACACCGGTGGCCAGATCGATACCCTGCGCCTCAGTGCTGACGTCGGTTACACCTGGCACAAGCTGGAGAGTGAGCGGAATGTGGCGTTTGCCGGATTCAGTGATCACTTGACCGGCAAGCGCAACGCCCAGTCGCTGCAGGCAAGTGGTGAGGCGGCCTACCGCATACCGGTCGGCAGCATGGCTCTGGAGCCTTTCGCCGGTCTTTCCTACGTGCGCTACGACGCCAAAGACCTGCACGAAAAAGGCGGGCCAGCCGCACTGGACGTGTCCAGCGATAAACAGGACACCTTCTTCTCGACACTGGGTCTGCGCGCGTCGTCGAGCATCAATGTGGCGAACGTCAATACGCAGGTTTACGGCTCAGTAGGATGGCGACGTGCCTACGGTGACCTGGACCCGCGCAACGTCCAGTCTTTCGCTGGCGGGCCAAACTTCGAAGTGCAGGGCGTCGCTCAAACACGCAACACCGCCTTGACTGAAGTGGGCGCGAAACTGCGCTTGAACAGGCAGACCGATCTGGACCTGTCCTACCAGGGGCAGTTCGGTACCGACACGCGCTTCCATTCGGTCAATGCAGGCGTGACTGTTCGCTTCTGACCGTAGTTGTAGCGCTCAGCGCTATACACAAGTCTGTTCTCGATTCTGGCCTAAGGCCGTGGGAGCAAGCTTGATCGCCAAGGGTCCAGTACAGCACCGAAAACGGGGCGTCTGGACCCTTTTTTGTTAAGCAGGCTCATCACGGACTTCAGGGTCGAACTCATTCTCGAATGAATATAGATCGCACTTCTCGTTCAGCTGCCTGAAGAACCTCGAACGCAGCGTAGCGCCTGCGATGCTGGTCTGCGAGCGCTCCCTCTACCGGTGTAAACACGCGGTCCAGGCTCGCCATGCGTTCCATGACATCGAGCAGACGTAGACCCGCTTCAGCAGCAACGGCACCCAGCATGGCCGCCCCTCGCAATACCGGTTCCTCGGTGTCACTAACCGCCACCGGTACACCGGTGGCATCGGCAAGCAACTGCCGGACGAAATCGCTCTGGGCTGCACCGCCACTGGCAACGATCAGCTCGATAGGGATACCGTCACGCGCCAAGGCTTCGAGCAGTTGCCGCAGACCGTAGGCGATGCCGCAGAGGCCAGCGACGTATAAGCCGGGAAGTCCCTCCAGCTCCCGATCCAGGGTCAGCCCAGCGAGCACCGCACGGGCATCGGGATCAGCGAACGGCGAACGGTTACCGAGGAATTCGGGCACCACGTGCAGACCGTCGGCCAGGCCCAGCGCCGCGCTGCCGAGGGGCGCCACCTGGGCTTCGAGCCAGGCAAGCAGCGTCTGGCCCTGTCGCTCGGCCGTCTCGCGTGCTTCTCCCACTGCCGGATGCAGAGAGACCAGGTGATCGATGGCCGACCCCGCCGCCGACTGCCCGCCCTCGGTGAGCCAGAGCCCCGGCAGCATAGCCGAGTAATACGGGCCCCAGACGCCATCGACGTAGGCCGGCACCGGACTGGATGCCATGGAGCAGGCCGAGGTGCCGAAGATATAGGCCAGACGCTGCGTGACCGCCGTCTGCCCATCGGGGGAGGCACCGCCGAGGGAGCCGACCCCGCCAGCATGGGCGTCTATCAGCGCCGCGCCCACCGCCGTGCCCGGCAGCAGGCCGAACTCGGCCGCCGCGGTCGGGCAGAGACCCTGGCCCAAGGGCGTACCGGGTTCGACGATGCGCGTGCCAAGCCGTACGAAACCTTCTTCTGCCAGTTCGCCAAGCCCTATGGTCTCGAAATAGGAGGCGTCCCAGCGTTGCTCGTGGGCCAGATAGGTCCACTTGCAGGTGACGGTGCAGGCCGACCTCGCCAGGTCGCCGGTGGCACGCCAGGTGAGATAGTCTGCCAAGTCGAAGAAATGCCCGGCGCGGTCGAAAGCCTGTGGCCGATGACGTTTGAGCCAGAGCAGCTTGGGCGTTTCCATCTCCGGCGACATGCGCCCCCCTACGTAGCGCAGTACCGGATGGCCAGTCGCGGTGATCTCGATCGCCTCCGCCGTGGCGCGATGATCCATCCAGACCATGACGTTGCGCTGGTCGTCGCCTGAGTCGCCGACGCCGACCGGATCGCCCGCGGCCGTTACCACCACCAGCGAGCAGGTGGCATCGAAGCCGATGCCAGCGATAGCCTCGGCCCCGACGCCAGCCTTGTCCAGCGCGCCGCGGACGCTGCTGACAATGGCCTGCCAGATCTGCTCAGCCGACTGCTCGACCCGCTGTCCACCGCCATGCCAGATCTCAAGCGGAGCCTTGGCCGCGGCAAGCAGCCGCCCGCTGGCGTCGAACACGCCTGCCCGCGCGCTGCCAGTTCCCACATCGACACCTATGAAATGTCGGCTCATGGCATTAAAGGTCCACGCTGAAGGGCATGATGACCAGATCGCGGACCACCACGTTGTGCGGCCGGGTCAGCATGAACAGCACCGCTTCGGCGACCTCGTTGGCCTCCATCAGGGCACCCGACGCCTTGGCCTCGTCGAGCTTGAATTGCGGCCAGTCGCTGATCAACGCGGTGACCACCGGCCCGGGCGCCACCGCGCCGACGCGAATACCATGTTTAATCAATTGCCGACGCAGGCTATGAGTGAAGGCCTGGATGGCATGCTTGGACGCCGTGTAGATTGGCTCCCAAACCACCGGGATCAGCCCGGCGATGGAGCTGGTCAGCATGATGTCGCCGCTGCCCCGTTCGATCATGTGTGGCAGCACCGCCTGCACCGACCGGAAGGCGGCGTTGATGTTCAGATTAAGCATGCGATCCCACTGATCCGGATCGCCATCCGCAACTTCGCCGCCGATGTAGGCGCCGGCGTTGGCGTGGAAGATGTCGAGCCGGCCGAAGCGGTCGAGGATCTGCGGCAGCATGGTCTTGACGCTGTCCGGATCAAGCAGGTCCACCACCACGGGAAAGGCGTTCGGGCCCAGCTCGACGCAGACCTTTTCCAGGCCTTCGCGAGAGCGGTCTATCAACGCCACCTGGGCACCGGCAGCGAGCATTTCCTTGGCGCACGCCAGGCCGATACCGGAGGCACCGCCGGTGATGGCGGCGACTTTCATGGATAGTTTCTGGTTCATGTGTTCACCTCTGTATTCGAAAGTGGGGTGTCAGCGTCACGCCCGCCCGTGGACAGCCCGCGAACGGCGCGCCAGGGCGTCGATGATGACCGCGAGCGCCAGAACGGCACCGGTGATCATGTAGCGCAGCGCCGAGGACAGATCGAGCATGGTCAGGCCGCTGGCGATAGACTGGATAACGATCACCCCAAGCAGGGCGGAGTAGGCACTGCCGCGACCGCCGAACAGGCTGGTGCCGCCAATCACCGCCGCGGCGATGGCATTGAGGTTGACGTCACCGGTCCCCGCCTGCTGACTGGCCGAGGCCAGCCGCGCCGCGGCGAGGATGCCGCCCAGCGCGGCCAGGCTGGCGCACAGCACAAAGGCCGAGGTGTAGATGCGCCGCACATTGATACCGGCGCGGCGCGCAGCTTCGCGATTGCCACCCACCGCCATCAGGCTGCGACCCCAGCGGGTCCGGGTGAAGGCATAATTCATCGCCACCACCAGCGCGACGAAGAAGGCGAAGATCCACGGCACCCCACGATCCTGGTTGAGGTAGTAGGCGACAGAACCAAGCAGGACCGTCAGGGCCAGGGATTGCAGCGCCAGCCCGACCAGCGAGGGCGACGACAGCTGCGCCTGGCGCCGCCGCGCCCGTTCCCGGTAGCCATTGACGAACCGCAACGTGCCGGTCAGACCCGCCAGCAGGTAGGCCAGAAGCGGCGGCAGGGTGTCGAGTTGGCCGAAGCTCACCAGGAAGGAGTCGTACGGCAGGTTGATGGAGCCGGCGTTACCAAGCACCTGAAGCTGCAATCCCAGCACCGTCAGCAGTCCCGCCAGAGACGCTACGAAGCTGGGCATGCCCAGGCGGGTGAACAGCAGCGAATAGAGGCTGCCGATCAGGGCACCCGCGACCAGGGCAGCAAGGATCGCCAAGCCCACCGGCCAACCCTGATTGACCCAGAGAACGCCCACCAGCGCTGACGCGAAGCCGCTGATTGAACCCACGGACAGATCGATCTCCCCCACCATCAGTACGCACACAACTCCAAGAGAAATAATGCCCACGGTAGCGGCGTCGAACAGCAGGTTGGACAGGTTGGCGCTGGAGAGAAACACCGGATTCAAAACGCCGAACGCGGTCCAGATCACCACCAGGCCGATCACTACTGGCAGCGGTCCGAGGTCTCCGGCGCGAATCCGCTCGGCCGTGGCCTTGAGGCTAGCGGCCAGGCCCACGGTCTGGTTGACGCGGCTGTCGCTCCGGTCGAGTAACGCCGCCGTTTCGTTGGTCTGGCTCATGACGGCTGCTCCTGACTGGTTTCGAGGGTGGCGGCCTGAAGGCGCAGAGCGCGCCGCGAGACCGAATTGTCGTCAGCCCCGGTGATCGCGCCGATCAGCTCCTGGCTGCTCACGTCCGGGGCGAAAATACCGTTGTTGCGCCCAAGACGCAGCACGGCGATGCGATCGGCCACGGCCCGCACGTCTTCCATGTTGTGGCTGATGACCACCACCGCCAGCCCCCGGTCGCGCACCCGTTCGATGAGGTTGAGTACCTCGGCGGTCTGGGCCACGCCCAGAGCAGCGGTGGGCTCGTCGAGCAGGATGACCTTGGGTTCAAGCAGCAACGACCTTGCGATGGCCACCGTCTGCCGCTGCCCGCCGGAGAGCGCGGCGATGGGTAGCCGCACGCTGGGAATGCGCGCCGATAGTTCGCCCAGTAGCTTCCAGGTACGGACCTCCATGGTGGTCTCGTCCAGGGCCCACGGGTGCAGTTCGCGGCCAAGAAACATGTTGGCCACGACGTCGAGGTTCTCGCACAGCGCCAGGTCCTGGAACACTGTAGCGATACCCAGCGCCTGGGCCTGGGCGGGACTGGCAAGGCTCACCGCCTGCCCGCCCACCTTAAGCGAACCGGAGGTGGGCTGGTGAACGCCAGAGATGATCTTGACCAGGGTGGACTTGCCGGCGCCATTGTCACCGACCAGGGCCACCACTTCGCCGGGATACAGGTCCAGGTCGATATCGGATAGCACCGAGATCGCACCGAAGCTCTTGCAGATACCACGCAAGCTCAATACGGGCTCGCGCGGGACCGTCTGGCCGGGATGATCAGCCATGTTTGACTCCCTTGTATTGTTGTTGATGTCCAGCAGGACGTAAGAAGTCAGCGCGAGCTGAGCAAGGCGGCTGTCCGTCAATTACCGCGCTTGCCCCGCCCGCGCAATGTCATCAGGGCTTGATGCCCAGTTTCTGACAACCCGCGGCATAACGATCCGTGCACAGCTGGGCAGCGGTCTGGATCGGTTGGCCGGCCACACGTTGATCGATAATCTGCGCCTTCAAATTCTCGGCCGTGACCAGAGCCGGCACGAACAACCGCGACGGCGCGTCATATAGCGTGGTCTCAGGCTTGGGCGTCTTGCCAGCGATAAACTCGCCCGCAACATCAGCCGCCGCGCTGGCGACGATCTCGCTGGGCTTGGAGATGGTGTTGTACTGGTCGCCAGCAATGATCAGCTGTAGGCCGGCCACGGTGGCATCATTGCCGGTGATCGGCGGCACCGGACTCACCCCGGCCGCCTTGAAAGCAGCCACCGCACCGCCAGCGGTACCGTCGTTGGCAGCCACCACGCCCAGGATGCGCTTGCCGAAGCGGGTGATCTGGCCGCTGGCCCATTGCTGCGCCTTGGCGGGTGCCCACTCGGGCGTGTCGTAATCGGCGAGGATCTGATAGCCGCCTTCGGCAAGCCCGGCCATGATGCCCTTCTTGATCAGCCCCGCAGCGGCATCGGTGGGCGAGCCGCCGATCACAAGCAGGCCACCGCTCTGCGGATCGACCTTCTGCGCCTGAAGGTGCTGTACCAGCGAGGTGGCGATTGTCTTGCCAATCGCCTCGTTGTCAAAGGACACGTAGTAATCGACCGGCACCGAGGTCACCGGTCGATCGTAGGCGATGACCTTGACGCCACGGGCCTGCGCCTGACGGACCAGGGAGCCCGCCGCCTTGGAATCCACCGGATCTAGAACGATGACCTTGGCCCCCTGCGACAGCGCGGCGTTGAACTGCTGCTGCTGACGGGAGGCGTCGCCGTTGGCGTTCTGGTAAATCACTCGGCAGTCGGCACAGACCGTCTTCATCTGTCGCTGGAAGCCTGGCAAGTCGTGCTCTTCGTAACGGGTGGAACTCTGGTCGGGCATGAGGAAAGCCACCGGCGATGCCGCGGGCGGGGCCGCCTGCAGACCGGAGGCGGCCAGACTGGTGCCGACGGCAAATGCCAGCACGGTGCGGGAGAGCCGGGAGAGCTTGAAGATTCGCGCCATTTTCTTGTTATCCTTGGATAGGGCTTTGAACCGGGCTATTCGTAGACTGCGGCCCCGCCCGGTGGGTGGGGTGTGCTGCGGCGGGAGGCTCAGGATCGCTATACTCCCCTACCTGACGACACACACCCGACCGACGCCGATCACGAGATCCGACGAAAGATGGATATGGCCAGCGGCACAGCATTGCAGACCAGATTGCAATCCCATCGACGATGCTGCGTAAATTGCACAATCGATGGTGCAATAAGATTTACTCCTCGACTTCTACCACTGTCAAGTGACTTTGCGACCAATGGAAAAGCTCTGTGATGCCCCCTAGCAGCAAGAAGAAAGCGACCATCTACGATCTGTCTCAGCTTTCGGGCTCTTCCGCTTCCACCGTCAGCGCGGTGCTCAACGGCTCCTGGCGAAAACGACGGATCAAGGAGGCGACGGCGCAGCTCATCCAGTCTCTCGCTGACGAACATGGTTACAGCACCAACCTGCAGGCCCGTGGCCTGCGGCAGTCTCGTTCCGGCCTGGTCGGGCTGATGCTGCCGCTCTACGACAACCGTTTCTTTTCCGCACTGGCGCAAGGCTTCGAGGCACGCGTCCGGGCGCGTGGCCTCTGCCCGCTGGTCGTCAGCGGCTGCCGCGATCCGCAATTGGAGCTTAGTACCGTGGAGTCGCTGCTGGCCTACTCCATCGACGAGCTATTCATCGTCGGCGCTACCGATCCGGACAGCATCCACGGCGCCTGCGCGCGTGCCGGCGTGCGGCATCTCAATCTCGACCTGCCGGGTACCCTCGCCCCATCGATCACCAGTGACAACTACGCCGGTGCCTTCGAGCTGACGCAGGCAATCCTCAGCGAACTGGCGCCCATCAGCGACCTGTCATCGACGGATCTCTGCCTGTTCGGCGGCTACTCCGACTATGCCAGCCGGGAACGGATCGGCGGATTTCTGGCCGCCAAGCGAGCGCATTTCGGCGAAGCCACCAGCGACGACGTCTTCAGCGCCCCCGGCTATTCGCCAGCCATGACCCGCCAGGCCCTGACCGCTCACGTCCAATGCCATGGGCGGTTGCCGAGAGGGGTGTTCATCAACTCCACCATCAACCTGGAGGGCCTGCTCGGCGTGCTGCCGCAGCAGTCGACGGACCCTGTCGCGGACTTGGTGGTGGGCTGCTTCGACTACGACCCCTTCGCCTCTTTCCTGCCCTTCCCGGTCTACATGATGCGACAGAACGTCGAACGCATCCTTGAGCTGGCCTTTGAACTCATCGACCAACCCGAGCCAGAGGTTCGGCTGTACAAGGTCGCACCGATACTTGTACCACCACGCACGGCACTGCCCAGCTTGCTTGATGCATCCGCCCAAGACTATTGAGCTGGGCTATTTAAGCTGCAGGCGCGACTGGCTAAAGCAGGCTTGAATACCTGGACATGCCTGTCAAAGGACTGCGAAAAAGCAAACAACTGCGGGGCTATCTGCTCATAGAGCCTACCGACGTCTTCAGCGAGGTGCCCTATGTTCAAAGCGGTCTCGGCTGAAAATTTATCCTTGAACAAAAAAAAGCGTCCCTGGGGACGCCTTTTCTGTTGAGCTCAATCTTCAAGTCAGGCTTATACCTGGCTCAAGCTTGCTCGTCTTGCTTGTCATCGTCGTCATGCTTGAGTGCTGGCTTCATGCCTGGCTGAGGCGCGTGTTCAGCGTTGGGCGCAATTTCTTCGCCGTGGTTCTTTTTCTCTTGCTGAACTTTTTTGTCGTGGGCGACGTTACGTGGGTCGGTCATGGGAATTCCTTGATTGGGCAGAGGATTCAAGCACCCATCGACGTGATGCGTTGGCTTTGAGCGCCGGGGCAAGATTTGGAGTCAGACTGGGCGGAGGCGTTCAGTGCATTTCGCCGGCAGCACGCAACCACTCGCGCTCATCTCTGATGATCGACCCCGATCAACCAACGCTTCTAGCCGCTTGCTCAATATTGGAGCCCTGCCGCAAGTGTGCAGTTGACACGGTGTGCTGCCCGCAGAACACAAAACGTTCGCATTTATCCATCCTGCCAAGGTCAGATCCAGAGGATCCGTGCAAGCCCCTTCCCAATCCGTTCGGGTTCCATGCCTAAAGGACAATGTCATGGCGTCAATCGATAGCAAGGCCACCATCAACTACACCGTGCGAACAGGCCCGGGGACAGTGCAGGTCGACCCCTCCACGGGTGGCGATTCAAACTGGAGCATCATCCTTCAGCCTGACGGCAAAATCCTTGTCGGCGGTGAAAGCTTCCAGACTGCCATTGGCTACCCTGGCTCGCCGGGCGATGAAAGCTATGGCACGCGCGGCAGCTACACGGCGGTGCGACTTAACAGTGACGGCAGCCTGGACAACAGCTTCGGCCAGGAGGGAATTGCCCTCGTGCCCGGCAACCTGGACCCGGAAGATTATGCTTACTACGTAATGGCGGTACAGGCCGACGGTAAAGTGCTATCGGCGCAGCCAGGGCTTGGCGGTTTGAAAGTAGAGCGCTTTAACGTGGATGGCACCCTGGATACCACATTCGGCAATGGCGGTGCCGCGGGCCTTGATGTCCCGTTCGGCACCGATGGAATGGCTATTTACGCCACAGCAGATGGCTCGGTGTACGTCAGCCTTCGCGGCACGTCCCAGGCGATCGTGTTCAAGCTGGACAGCACCGGGGCGCCGGTCGAGGATTTCGGTGTCAACGGCGCACTTGTCCTCAACCCGACCGGGTATTACGGCACCGGTAATATCGCCACCGTTGTGCAGCCCGACGGCAGCGTATTGCTCGGCAGTTGGCTGTACGTGGGCGCCGACGGCCCTCACGACCCGGGCGATCCGGTTTATGCCGTTCAGCGACTTGCAGCTGACGGCAGCCTGGATACCGCGTTTGGCGTGGACGGCGTGGTGTACTTCGATACCGCGCTGGGGCTGGATTACCGCGCTGCGATAACCGTGCAAGCCGATGGCAAGATCATCGTGGCCGGCGAGAGTAACGACAATAACGCTTTCAACGTACTGCGGCTGAATGCGGATGGCTCGTTCGACAACTCCTTTAGTGACGATGGCAAGCTGACAATCCAGGTACCCCAAGGCGCGTCGAACTATGCCCACTCAGCAATCGTTCAGCCCGATGGCAAAATCCTTATCGCCGGCGACGTAATCACCCGTCTGAACGCCGATGGCAGCCTGGACACCACCTTCGGCAGCCAGGACGGCCAATACCACGTGGACGGATCCAGCCAGGCCAATCACCTGATTGGCAACGACACGGCCGAGATTATCCGCGGCCTGGGCGGAGACGATGTGCTGCAAGGCGGGGGTGGCCGTGACGTGCTGGCAGGCGGGACGGGCGCAGATATTTTCCGCTTCACCCAGATCAGCGACAGCTATCGTACCGCTACCGAAACAGGCAGCGACCGGATTCTGGACTTCGACGCCGCTCAGGACCGTGTCGATCTGATTGCGTTGGGCTTTACCGGCATTGGCGATGGCCACAATGGCACGCTGGCCATCCAGGCCAACGCCGAGGGCACTCGCACATACCTGAAAAGCTTCGATGCCGACGCCAACGGACAGCGCTACGAACTGGCGTTTGAAGGCAACCTGACGGGGCAGTTGAACAGCACCAACCTGGTGTTCACAGCCCCCGTCGTCGAAGGAACGGCTGGCAAGGACGTAATCACGGGGAGCGCAATGTCGGAAGTCATTTATGGCCTGGCCGGCAATGACCGTATCGACGGCGGCAGAGGCTCGGATGTGATCATCGGAGGCGCAGGCGCCGACCTGCTGATCGGCGGCGACGACCCGAACCTTTCGGTCTATGGCCGTAATGGCATCAATGACGCTGACGTATTCCGCTACACGGCAGCCACTGACAGCTACCGCACGGACAGCCAGAGCTTCGTGGACCTGATTGTCCGGTTCGCAGACAACAACGACAAGATCGATGTGTCGGCGCTGGGTTACACAGGATTCGGTGACGGTACCGGCACTACGCTGAAGATGGCCTATAACACGGATCTGGACCGCACCTACCTCAAGGATGTGGAACCTGACGCTCAGGGCCATCGGTTTGAGATTGCCCTCACCGGCGACTGGACCCAGGATCTGCGCACCAACGATATGATTTTTGCGCCAACCGCGGAAGTGTCGCTGGTGGGTGTGGCTAGCGCGGCCACCCCATCAACAGAAATGGTGTAAACCAGGGATAACTCCTGCAGGATCGTGGGAAGCAGGAGTTCTCCTTGAGGCGTTTGTGCGTAGCCAGACAGCGTATAAACAGCCTTACAGGTGGGGTCATGCGTACGAAGTACTGATCGCTTGACGGGTGTTGTAGCTATGAACCCCAAACAAAAAAGGCGTCCCGAAGGACGCCTTTTCTGTTGAGCTCAAAACAACTGTTTTTGAGCTCTGATCTTCAACCCTGATACAGCTGGGCGAAAATGGTCGGGGTAAGGGGATTCGAACTCCTGACATCCTGCTCCCAAAGCAGGCGCGCTACCGGACTGCGCTATACCCCGATGATGCTAAAAAACACCTCCGAGGAGGCGTTTTCTATTTGGGTGACGCTTGTGGCATCACTCCCTAAGATCTAGCCAGATACAAACTGACCAAAAATGGTGGGTCGTGTGGGATTCGAACCTACGACCAATTGGTTAAAAGCCAATTGGTCGGAACGCTGAGGCAGGACCCCGCTTGAGATCGTTGAGTATCCCAAACCGCAGTCTCTAATGTCCCCATTAGAGGCTTTAAATCATGTACATAACCTCGCTTTTGTCCACCAAAGGTGGTGTCGGTAAAACCACTTTGGCTGCCAACATCGGCGGCTTCTGCGCCGACGCCGGCTTGAGGGTCCTCCTCATCGACATGGACCCTGTACAGCCTTCACTTTCCTCCTACTACCCAATGGCACAGGAAGTCAGCGGCGGCATATTCGACCTCATCGCACATAACCTGACTGATCCAGAGCGAATCATATCGAAGACAAGCATCCCGAACCTGTCTTTGATCTTGTCGAACGACCCCAACAACCAGTTGATTAGCCTCCTGCTTCAGGCTGCGGATGGTCGTTTGCGATTGGCTTCTCTGCTGAAAGCTTTCGAGGGTCATTTCGACCTGATTCTCATTGACACCCAGGGCGCACGAAGCGTCATGTTGGAGATGGTGGTTTTAGCGTCAGATCTTGCTGTATCCCCGTTGCCACCGAACATGCTCAGCGCCCGCGAGTTTAACCGTGGGACGTTGCAAATGCTTGACGGACTGCGTCCTTACTCGAGGCTTGGCCTGCACGTCCCTCAAATCAAGGTTGTAGTCAACTGCCTCGACCAGACCGTTGACGCTCGCCAGATCCATGACGCAATCAGAGTGACCTTCGCTGATAGCAAAGAGATCGAGGTACTTCAAAGCACCGTCCCTGCTTCAGTAGTTTTCCGGCAGGCATCGACGTCGGGTATGTCTGCGCACCGGATCGAATACAAACAACCGTCCAACCGTCGAGCCCCGAGTGCGCTTCAGATCATCCGTGAACTGGCGACAGAGGTTTTCCCACAATGGAATGACCTCTTTGAAGCCATGACGGAGTCGGTTGTAGCGAAAATCGTCAAAGAGGATCGCTGAAATGGGGACGCCACATCTCACCGACGCATCCGGGATTACTCCGGAATTGATGCGCAAGATGAACGAGCATTACAACTCATCACAGCTGCGCGCCGCTCAGACCAAGCTTACGAACACGTCACGTGAGCTCCGCAATTTAAGCTCCGGCCATCAGATGGGCCGCGGCTTGGTTAGCCGACTGGGTGATTACTTGAGCGTAGAACAGCGTGAACTGCTCACTCAGGCCGCGCAGCTCCTTGAATCAGTCAACTCTCATGTCGAGCATGCCAAGGAAAAACGTGTCCGCGACGAGAAAGCGGCCAAACGTCGGCAGGACGCGCGGAACGCAAGAGCGAAACAACTGATTGCTGCTACATATCCTATGCCCATTGAGAGCCTGGACCAGAAACTTGAGCTCCTCAAAACAGTGCTGTTATTCAACCGTATTGGCGTATACGACGGTTTCTACACCTCAGTCGAGCTCAATAGCGAGATCCGAAGCACTCTACTGACACCGTTCAGCAAACTGATCGGCTGGACAAACCTGACCGCGTACCGAGTCAGTCGTCTCTGCTCGCATCGTATGCAGCTCGTTAAGGCACTGATTAATGAAATCTCCTACGACGATGGATCTGAGGTCGAGGATCGGCTAGCCGCTATGCAGTCAAAAGTCCGTGATGCGAATGCTAAAGCCGCGCTCACAACTGAAGAACATGAAACCCTCAGACTCTGGAAAGAGGCTCTGGCAGTTGAGGCAGTACCGGAGGTACGGCCATGAGCATTGACCGCCAACGGATAATCGACAAAGTCATCAAATGCTTCGCACTGGCACGTTCTGCGGGTGCCTCTCCTAATGAGGCTGAGACAGCCCTGCGGCAAGGCCGCAAGCTTATGGAGCAGTACCAGCTCGAAGAGCTTGAGGTGGACGCCCACCTCGCACGTGAGGCGTCAGTATCTGCCGGCACAAAGCGAGCGCCAGCGAGTTGGCTGCACAGCCTGGCAGGCACTTGCGCGAGCGCTTTCGACTGCGATTGTTTTGCTTTCCCCTCACGGCCTGGAGACTGGCATTTCAAGTTCGTCGGGTTAGGTGTATCGCCCGATCTGGCGTGCTATGCCTATTCTGCGCTTCATCTGCAGCTTGTTTCGGCGCGTCGTCAGCACGTTTCGCAGCTCAAACGCTGCAATCCAACCACCAAAAGACGACGTGGACGGATTTTTGCCGAAGCATGGATCAATGCGGTGGCCACCAACGTTTACAAATTCGCCGGTCGACAAAATGCTGAAGCTCAGCAAGCGATAACCGCTTACCTAAGCCTGCACCACCCCACCGTAGTCGAAAAAGAGCTTGAGCCTACCTCTGTTAAGGGCCACGACCTGAAATCTCAACATCAGGGCTGGACGCAAGGTTCTAGAGCAGCGTTGCACAGAGGCGTCGATCAGCACTCCCAGTCCCCGGCAAGAATCGGGAGGGCTTGATGGACATTTCTCATATGTCACCTCCCCACTCCGTGGAAGCCGAACAAGCTGTGCTTGGCGGACTGATGCTTGATAACGAGTCTTGGGACCTGATCGCAGACCGTATCAAAGCTGATGATTTCTACCGGGCCGAGCACCGTCTGATATTCCAGAGCATTGCAGGGCTGGCTGAATCGAACAGGCCATTTGACGTGGTCACGGTTTCCGACTCCATTCCGGCTATAGATGCTGCTGGGGGCTTGGCTTACCTAAGTGAACTCGCCAAAAACACTCCGTCTGTGGCCAACATCAAGGCTTATGCAGAAACAGTGAGTAACCGAGCTCATCTACGTCGGCTTATTGCACACGGGTATGGATGCACACGCGAGGCTTCGGATCCACAGGCGGACGCGACTGTAGTCCAGGACGTCCTCGAGCAGCAGCTGTTTGCCTTGGGACAAGGACGCCAGACTTCCGACTTTGTGGATGTCAACCAGATGCTGATGCAAGTGGTCGACAAGATCGATCATCGCTTCAACGCCGGAGAGTCCGTTGTAGGTGTCCCTACAGGAATTGACGATCTTGATGAGCTGACCGGCGGGCTGCGGCCAGCGGATCTGATAATCCTCGCTGCTAGGCCATCCATGGGCAAAACCAGCTTAGCGCTCAACTTCGTTGACCCGGCGCTTCAAAAAAAACCGGAGTCCACCGTTCAGATCTACAGCATCGAGATGCCCGCCGAGGCGATCATGTTCAGGCTCATCTCAATCCTGGGGCATCTGAACCTGGAGAAATTGATACGTGGCCAGCTCGACGATGAGGACTGGCCAAAGCTCTCTATGGCAGTGGCAAAGATCAACTCATATGGGAATCGCCTTGTAATTGATGACCAAGCTGACCTGACGCCTTCATCAATCCGTGCACGGGCACGCAGGGGTGCACGGCGCTTCGGAGAGCCATCTCTGATATTGATCGATTATCTGCAATTGATGAAATGTCCAGGTAAAGAAAATCGGGCCAACGAAATCAGCGAAATATCACGCTCGCTTAAAGCGCTCGCCAAGGAGTTCGACTGCCCAGTTGTCGCGCTTTCCCAACTAAATCGAGAGCTTGAGAGACGCCCTAATAAGCGCCCCATCAATGCTGACCTTCGTGACTCGGGCGCGCTTGAGCAGGACGCGGATCTGATTCTCTTCGTGTATCGGGACGAGGTTTATAACGCTGACACCGACCACAAAGGCATCGCCGAGCTGATTCTTGGTAAGCATCGGAATGGGCCACTCGGCACAGTCCGAACGGCCTTCATCGCCCAACACACTCGTTTCGAAAACCTCTCAGCCGCCGCATGGCAAGGAGCTCGATCATGAGCGCGCGCAATAAACCTCTTTGCATAACTCATGAGTGCCGCACTTGCGGCCACCACCACCCTTTCACTGCGGTCATGCCAGCAGGAAATCGTGCGCCCGAGTGCCCTTCGTGCCACAGCGGTGAAGTCGTCGAACTGGAGCTGGTGCACCCACAGTGGAGCGTTGTGGCCTCCAGTAAGGCACCAGACAGCAAGGAGTACACCGTCGTGTTCCGCATGAGCCCAGGTACTTCCAGAAAAGCCTTCATGACAAAACTCACTGACACCTTTGTCGACCACGAGGTTGAAATCCTAGAGATCCAGTCGGGTGACAAGCTCGGCGGATCGGGAGGCCAGTGACATGCAGCTATATCACACCACTGAAGAAGATTTACCTGTCCAGTCGGACCGGGAAAAAGAGCGCCTCCGGAGCGATATCGAGAAGGCGATGGCTGATTACTTAAGTCGTGGGGGCGCTATCAACCAGGTTGAAGCAAGCCAGCGCTCGAATGACAGCTCATTCATCATCAACTCTGAAAAAACCGCACAGTTGAAGGCGGATACCAGCGCTCATGGGCGGAAAAAAACAAACGATCTGACCGACACAGAGCTGGCGCGACTGCTGAAAGCCCACTGCACAGCAGGGGCATCACTGGCGTCCGCCGCTTCGACGCTCAATCAAACGCGGAAGCGTTGTGAAGCCATAGCTCGTCGCTATCAGATCCCCTTCCGCTCTGCTGCTTTTACAAAAGCGAGGGCGCGGTCATGAGCAATACATCTACCTCTCTTCGAGGCAGGAAAAAGTCCCTGCAGGACTTGGCTGACTTCGCCATCTCACAGGGATGGGCAGTGCATCGCACTCATGGTGGCCACATCAAGTTCACCAAAGGTGGGTGTTCTCCCATTTTCACTTCATTCACACCCAGCGACCACAGGGCCGGCCTCAATGCTCGCGCTCAACTGCGCCGCGCACAAAACCCAAGCCAGATTGGAGATCGCCATGTTGAGTAACGAAGCCGTGAATATTCGTGAGGACGACAAAGACGAGAAATTCGTCATCCGCCTACCTATAGGAATGCGCGGTCGTGTTCGAGGGGCTGCAAAAGCGAACCATCGCTCCATGAACTCAGAAATCATCAGCAGGCTTGACGCGACTCTTCGTCAAGACCAGGAGATCGCAAGGCTCAAAGCTGTGATCGATGTGCTGCTGAAAGCCGAAACCTCGACCGGCAACGTCGTCCAACTTCCTGAGGTGGGCCAATAATCATGGCTAGCAAACTCACTGCAGATCAAATCTCGGGCAAGTTGTTACAAGGCTCATTCAGTCGTTCTGGCCCCACAGTTGATCAGCTGCCAGACCCGATTGTAGATACGCCCATGGTTCTCACCCTGGACGAGATGAAAGCTTTCGAGCAAAACCCGCGTACCGTGACCAATGCGAAGTACAAAGAGATCAAAGATTCCATCAGGCAGCGCGGCCTGGATCACCGCCCCTCAGTCACGCGTCGACCTGGCGAACAAAAATTCACCATCAACAACGGCGGCAATACACGTCTGCAGATTCTCCGAGAGCTATACAGCGAAACCGGCGAAGACCGCTTCTATAGACACAATGTTCTGTTTCGGCCTTGGGACTCAGCACGTGGGGAGATTATCGCCCTCACAGGTCACCTTTCGGAAAACGATCTTCGCGGTTCTCTGATGTTCATCGAAAGGGCGGTGGGCATTGAAAATGCTCGTGCCATTTATGAGACAGAAGCCGGTGAGTCCATATCTCAAAGGGAGCTGGTTCGAAGGCTAAGTGCCGATGGCTATCCGGTTTCCCAGTCACATATCAGCAAGATGCAGGATACGGTTCGCTGCCTTCTCCCTGTCATACCCAGTGCGCTTTATTCCGGATTAGGAAAACCTCAGATCGAGCGTCTCCTTTCGCTACGCAAGGCTGCTGGCCAGACCTGGCTCACGCATACAGAGGGGAAAGAACACATCCCTGACTTCGAAGGTTTGTTCCAGGACGTACTTTCGCTGTTCGATGGGGATGCGAGCGAGTTCGTATACGAGCGGGTTCAGGATGAGCTGATCAGTCACATGCAGTCGGGAACGGGGCTGTCTTATGAGCAGCTCCTGCTCACACTGAGTGAAAATCAGAACCAAGCACGGCGTTCATCTGTGATCGATACACCAGTGAGTTTGACGCCAGCTCAACAGCCTCGACCTGACGGTCTTCCGCCCGAGGGTGACGATCCGGGTAGCGATCAGCAACAGGAACCAGGCATTCAGGCCCCCCCACCTGAGTCTGGCAAAAACAAGGGCAAACAGGACGTATCACCGAAGTCCTCAAAAAACGAAGCAGACAAGCCGCCGCCTCATGCTCCTGAACTCTCCGAGGAAGAGCGCGCGGCAAGGCTTGCCGGCCACATAGTTAGCCCGATCTCGACCACAGAACGCGTGGAGGATGTAAAGCGGCAGTTGGCAGCCCTCGATGGGGAAAATCTGCCCGACTTCAAGACAAATGCGCTGATTTCGATACCCGTCCAAGCGGGTGGGTTACATCCTATCTCTGACGTCTGGTACATCGAACGTATCCTCGATCAGCCGGATGAATTGCGGCCGGTAATCGCTCAGCTGGCCCGGGAAATCGCCCACCTGTCAGGCATAAATCCAGACAGCGTGATTGATGTCCCAGGTGGTTTGGGCTTCCTCTGCCAAGACCCTCCTGAAGATGTAGACCTCAGCGATCTGGCCAATAACGTACTGACCCTTCTCCAGTCGATTAGTGGGATATACGCAATTGCCTTGATCAAAGAGTCCCCCGAGCAACCCCTGGATGTGTCCGAGTTTCAGTTCACCGCCGCGCTGGCCCAGTTGCTGTTAGGTAGCCCGAGATACGAAGACCGTGAAGCAATTCTCGAGGGACGCTTGGACGATACCTGCCTCGTGAAGCTTTTCCGACTCATTCGCCTTGGCCGACGGCTGGTGGAGCTGGAAATGGGGAGCGTCAGCGTGGTTCAGACCCCATGAGGTTTTTTTCCGACGTTGTGAGACAGGAGTTTGGTCATGTCGAAAAAACATAACCCCCTCAACGAAGCCATGGTCGCGCAAATTCTGCATCACTTGCGCAACGGTGAGGTGAGGCGCTGCCTTGATATGGGACTGGACCCAGAAATTCTGGCACTGCTCCAGCAACCCTCATCACAAAGTGTGTTGCTTAACTCTGCAGTTATATGGTGCCGAGTGGCAGTTGATCCGGACATGGTGAAGCGTCTGCTAGCGAACAAGGAGCGCACCGATCAGGAAAACCGAATAGTGCAGCGCGCGCTTCGCTTAGGGGCGACTACTCCAATGCTGCAGGAATTCTTCGGCATGTCCCCTCAAGAAGTGTCTTTGCAACGGGTACTGGTAGGTGTTCCTGGACGCCCAGGGCGGTTCAGAGACATTCCCGATGACGCACCTCTTTGGCATAGGTTTGTGCAGCTGATGGAAGAGTACAGCGTGGATCATACGGATGGTGTCGCATTACTTGATATCGCGATGATGCTGACAGAGGAAATAAACGTTCCTCCTGAAGAGCCCCACAGCCTGCCTACGGACCAGATCACTCTGGGCCTCGTCTGGAACAAGATTCAAGGATGGCTGGCTCAGGACCTATACCCCAATGGCAAGAAGCGTAAATCGGCAAGCCTCGTAATGCTGGGGGAGTCTCGTCAACAGTCGACAGCAAACGCTAATCGGAGCCGGCCAGGTCAAAGCCAGGCGAACAAGTCCGTTGGCAAGGTAGAAGGCGACCGGATGTGATAAGGATGAACCGGCGCCCTTCTCTGGGGGGAGCCATTAATGCCGCTGCCGGGGCTCTACAAAATCATCTGCTGCTCCAGCAATTAAAGCTGGCTCAACAGCAGAGCACTGGCTCAGATAATAAGAAGTCGGTTGCTGGCTCAGAGGCTGATGAGACATTCGACGGTATCGTTTTCAGTGGGAATCCACATGAGACAGTGCCGCGAAGTCTCCTGCTTGATGATCGGCTGTCACCGCTTGAGCGCAACGCTTGGCAAGTTTTCAGACTGCTTATCAACGCAGATGGCATCACTGCCTTTCCAACTTATGAACAACTGCGTCCCTACCTGGGCTCAGTACCAGGAAAGTTTGCATCCAGAGAGACTGTAGCGAAGGCTCTGACGGTGCTTCGCTTGACGCGCTGGCTTAGTCTCGGGCGGAGAGTGAGAGACTCACTGAGTGGTCGAGTGCAGGGAAACGTCTACATCCTGCATGACGAACCGGTTGGTTGTGTTGAGGCCATGGAGCTTGATCGCGATTACCTGTTGCTTGTAGGCCATTCCCTCGATCATGCGAATAAAGCTGTCAGGACCGTGGCAGATTTGGCATTCAAAGAATTCGCAGCCGACCCGAATCAATCTACAGGCGTACTGCCCACGCGGCTTGATGTCATTGAGGGTAGATGGCGGAGTCAGGGTTGGCATGATGCACCGAAGGCCAGGGATCGCGGAGAAGACCAGCCTGAGTTCGGAATCCGAACTCAGCAAGAAAGCGAGCCTCCGGCACTGAGTTCGGAATCCGAACTCAGTGAAATTAGTGAGCAAGCGAATCTCGACAGACCGAGTTCGGAATCCGAACTCAGTCTAAAATCAGCGTCATACGGCACAGTTCGGATTCCGAACTCATATAGTACGTATACGAATACAAATACATCTGTATGTAAAAGCTCTGTACCGCGCGAGGCTCTGGGCGCTTCAGCCGATCTACCAGCAGGGTTTGAAAGGTTTACCGAGGATCAACGTTTCAGGGCAGTAACCGCATTGCAGAGCGTTGAGCAGTCACTGCGGGAACCGTTGCTTGATCAATGGCGTCATCGTTGCAATAGCGGATCCGTAAAGAACCCATTCGGCTATCTGTTGAGCTGCATGCAAAAAGCCCTGAGTGGCGAATTCAACGCCCAGTGGCAGGCACCTCAAGCATCATCTCAAAATCCACAGGTGCACTCCCCTCATCCGAAACCTCGCGGCAACGAACCTGGTCAACCCAAGCCGACTCTCCCGCCTCTCGTGAAAAAAGTTTCGCCCCAAGATCGTGACGAGTCCTCACTTGCTGCCGGGCGCAGCTCAATGATGGACATCAAACGGTTAATCCGCCCGAGATCGCAGGGTTGAACAGCTCAACTGAATGCTGCCATCAAGGCAAGCACTTTGACTCCACTGGAATCACCTTGAACACCGGTCTGGGTAATTCCCCGGGAATCACTTTTAGCACCGACCACGGTGATTCCACTGGAATCACTTCGAACGCCGGTCAGGGTGATTCCCCGGGAATCACTTCGAGCACCGACCAAGGTGATTCCACTGGAATCACTTTGAGCACCGATCACGGTGATTCCACTGGAATCACTTTGAGCACCGACCAAGGTGATTCCACTGGAATCACTTCGAACGCCGGTCAGGGTGA
>NZ_JAWHOP010000009.1:112413-207816 GCF_032586995.1 Pseudomonas syringae group sp. J248-6
GGTGATTCCACTGGAATCACTTTGAGCACCGACCAAGGTGATTCCACTGGAATCACTTTGAGCACCGACCAAGGTGATTCCACTGGAATCACTTCGAACGCCGGTCAGGGTGACTCCATTCGCCAGCCCCCGAAAAACAGGGTCTCCAACAAAAAACCATTCCAATCAAGAAACGGTTTGTTACTGACCCTGAGTTACACGCGCAGGCAGTCTTGCCTCGCCCTATCAATCATTTCTTATAAAGGAAGCGCTCAGCATGGCTGACAACTTTCAGCTCAACCTCGGTTCATTGCGAAGCAGCGTCAACCTGACCCTGCACACCCACCATGCCTCGCGCCTCTGGTTTGGTCGTCAACGCACCGAAGGCAAGCCTGGCATGATCGGCCTGAGCGGCTTTGCCAACATCCTCAATCGCATCAAGCGTGGCTGTGAACAGGACGATCCTTATTCGGACTGGTTTCTGATCCTTATAGAAGAAAAGATCGAAGCCTCTGAACAGGAAATGAAAGATATCGACGCCAGGCTGGACGAGGTTATGGCCTCACTGCCCCCGATGCTGTCGATTGGCCAAAACCTGTCCGTGCAACCGGTGACACTGCCGCTGTTCCTATCCACGCCGCTGGCGTTCAAAGCGGTCTTCTTGCTCACGGCCTACGACGAGCTGGTGCGGCGCATTCTGCTGGCCAGCCACGTCGGTCTTATAGACAACAACGCCAAAGGCCAGTGGCTCGATGAGGGGGCCGCAATACTGCGTCGTCTTTTCGGCCTGAGTCAGCGCTGGAAGTTCTCGGGAGCAAGCCGGGATGATTTTGCGGCAAAGAACGCACGTTCCGAACAGGCTCGTGAGATGTACGCATCGTTCGGTGAAATCCCCCAAGACATCCTGGAAGGAACACGCAAATCAAGCTTCGCGCCGTCCGCCGCCGCGACATCAACTACCACAATCAATGATGACGATCACGAGGATGGCTTCGAGGAGACCATCACGCTGGGCCTGCCCCATCAAGACATGCCTGATCCTGAGTCCGACAAGTGAGCAGCGTGACGGCCAACACTGCGTATCAGACTCAAGAGGGTCACAGTCTGCAACAGGGTGCCTTCCAACCCCTGCAACAGGATGCCTTCATCGGACTGCAACACGCGCCCTTCCTAAAAGGCCTTTTAAAACCTTTTAAAGGTAAGGGGGGGATGCTCCAGTTGGCGGAGTTATGCCGGTCCCTTGAAGGTGATTTGAATGCGCTGGCCGAAGATCAAGTGCTGGCCCAGGCGAACAGACATCCCTACACCCTTCTGCCTGTCCGGATGGTTCGGCAACGAACAAGTGCTGGCACAGTTTTTCTCCGCTGGCAGGAAATGGGGACGCGCCAGATGGGCGTCAATGTCTGGTCCAACTTGCTGGCCGACCCCAGAACACCCGAATCACTGCTCCAGGATCTGCACTCCATGGAACAGCAGCGCGTCGCTTTGAATATGCAAATAAGCCTGGTCCATACCATCGGCCGGCAGGCCGCCGAATGTGCCGAAAAGATGGCCCAGGCAGATGCCGTTTACTCAGGACGGCTGCAACAGATCTCACTATCCAGCGGCACTACACCGCATACCCCGAAGGAGTCCTAACATGGGCACATCAGTAGATTGGGAAGGCAACATCGGCTCTGTTCCAGAATTCAAGGAATTTGCCAACGGCAACAAGGATCCACGCCGCTTGCTACGGCTGAACGTTTACTTCGACAACTCGATTCCGAAAGCCGATGGATCAGGCTATGAGGACCGGGGCGGATTCTGGGCCAACGTAGAGCTTTGGCATAAGGACGCAGAGCACTATGCCAACATTTATCAGAAAGGCATGAGGGTGCTGATCCATGGTCGGGCGGTCATGGATACCTGGACCAAAGATGGGGAGGAAGTTACTGCGTTGAAGGTGCAGGCTTCACGTGTGGCGATCCTTCCAGCAAGAATTGAAGCCGTGCATTTAACCCAGTCCCAGACTCAACAGGCGGCGCGCGCTCAACAGACTCAACCTGCCCGACCAGCGCAGAACGACCACGATGCATTGCTGGATTTCGACGACGATATTCCGGTGTAGAGCATCCGAGCGAAAAATCGCGCGCTCTGCGTGATGCTGCTGGTGGAAACGAAACTGATCAGCGTCGTTCTCCATCGGCAGACTAATTCTCATGAAACTGATCCTATTTGGGTATCGCTATGATGAAGTCACGGGTTTCCGAACAGCAATTACCCTTCTCCAAAAACGCGCCTTCCGCGTGGTGCTTCTGAAAAACAAACAAAACGACGTCGTACTCCACCGACTAAAAACCTCATGCAAAATATAACACCAGGATCTTTTAACGATGAAAGCGCTAATTCTAGTTTCTGCTTTGGTTCTATTCGGCAGTGGTTTGGCAGCTGCTGTTGATCGTAAATTAGTAGAGTTCACTGTAGAGGATGAAAGCCAAAATACGACTGTCCTGATCCCGGAAGGCAGGCCAACTCCCTTTGGGAATTTCGGCGGAAACATGCGGTCATTTGGATGTGCTTTCGAGTCAAGCACGGCTGACACTCAGTTTTCCGTGGATCTCAGCTCAGGGATCTACACTATAATTCTTCCTTTTGAGAGTGATGAGCGGGGCGTTACGGCATATGTATCGATTACGAAACGCTCAGCTATAATCGAAAAAACTGCTGACGTATCTGGCAGTTGCAAACTCCCGATTGGGGTCAATACTTCGACGGGTGCCACATATCTTGGTCAATTTCCTTGGAATACAGCTGTGCCTGTGAAATTTGCGGATGGCTCAGTTGTAAACCTCACGGCAAATCAGCCGGTTGAAATCAAAAAAAAATAGCGTTTTGTCGAAGAACAGCTCTATCCGTGGATCACCAGGTTCTAAAGAATCGCTCACCTCGGCAATCCCAAGTTACGATAAATCTCTCACTGGTCGAAGCTCATGAGTCTCAACAACTTTGTTACCTATGTCATCCGCATGCCAAACGACACCGCGTCAAGGACCGCCCTGACTACTGAATTGAATGAGGTGGTTATCAGGAATGGAGGGGAGTTGACCGGAACATCACTGGAGGATGAAATCACGCTCAATGAGCTATTTGAAGCACGCATGAACGACCTGGATGTCCAAGAAGCTCGGAGGGCAGCTCAGGAGCTGGCGACAGCTGAATACCTCGAAGATTGAAAAAATCGCCTCGTTCGTGAAGTCTTGGATGTATCCGATCTACTCCACGGGAATCCTCTGTTGTGAGAACAACCCCTACAGCGACGCATGAGACTTCGGATCGGCGTCGATTCAACAACCCTCACCATGCTGTGATGCTCGCGGGTGCTGAAGCGGCGCTTAAAGGCATCCCTCTCCACGAATGCCCCTACCGGCATCCAGCTATGCGCGCATCGTGGCTAAAGGGGTTTGCCCAGGAGCAACAACAAAGCTTCAATTTCTGACTCAGCGCGGTTAATACTCTCCCTCTCGTTTACGGTTACGCATGGCGAGCGCAGATCAGGTCTAGGACAGTGCTGCCTCAAGTCACTTTGAGCTCATTGATTCATGACCGCCGAGCCTAATTGCGAGACAACTTTCGTTCAAACTCTTCTCGATATTGCGAAATTCCCAGAGCGTCATCGTGCTGTTGCTAACACTTGGGCTGATCATTTCGACGTGCCGCCGGAGCGACGTGACGAGTTCATTCTCAACTACCTGAGTCACACCTCTTCAACTCGATGCTGGTGCGTGTCTCTCCATAACGATGACTCGGTTGCACGTCCAACTGTGGCGCGCCTGGGCAGGCAGCTTCAATACTTCGATGGCCAGCTGATTTCAGCGGTGCGATTTGATGAGAAGAGAAAAGTCCCAGGCCACGCACCCACGCCGAAGCGAGCTTTGAAGCTGGCTCATCAGTTGATTACTCATGATGGTGCGGACGCGATTCTGACGTCATTCTGCAAACACGCACGGGACCTGGCGCGATATGAATCAGAACTTAGTATAAGACCGCTGGTGAAATACGATTTATGGCCGCTTAGTTCAGAAGGCAGAAACAAACGTTTTTACGCCCCACGCGACCGCTTTTACATCACCTGTATCGGCGCGGCACTGAAGAGGTTTTCTCAGAGTCTCGATCAGGAGCTGCTGCATGCAGTGCGTTCTGTGCAGTGTCCATCCGCCAAACTTTACAACTGGCTCGCTCAAGGCGACCGCAAACGACGACTACAAGCCTTGAAAGCACAACCGGTATTGGTGCCGGTATTGATCGTTGGGGTTGGAATGCCTTGGCCCAAGATTGCAGGTGGACTGTTGGTGGAATGCCCATGGGGCGACCTTCAGGAGTTTTGCTGCTCATGGGAGGGGGAAACCGTCATGGACGGGGCCGGGTTCTTAGGACGAGCCGTAGACACAGGCTTGCCTTTAAACAGGGTCTTGGCATGGTTGTTCTCAGTCCCGACATCCGCGATCCGATTCCTTGGCCAGCAGCGGGTCTACGACACCGGCAGCGCACTCAGTCGTTTGAACTCCGAGGGCCTTGAGGCAGGCTGGGAGCATTTGATCGCGGGCTCTGTGCTAGGCAATCGTCGCCCGAGAACGAAAGCAGAATGGCGTTTTTTCTATGCGTTCAGATCAGCTATTCCATTGCAAATACTTCGACCCTTGCGTGACATGAACAATCTTTTGGCGGGCTGCCCTACTGACTGGGCGGATCCTGCTTGGTCAGATATAGCGGCCAAACTGGTTGATTTCAGAGAGCTGTTAGACAATCTCGACAGGGCTAATAGTGAAGAGGCGCGAAGCACCAAGCGGCGTCTGCACGAGTTTGTGGGGGGGTTGAACTTTCGCCAAATATTCAATGTGATCGATGCTTTCCACGGAGCACTCGTAGACATCAGAGCGAGGATGGAGCGGGATATCCCGCCTGAGCCATCTGACTGTTTCACAACGTGGCCGGGGCTGCTGCTGGGGAGTGATCCAATCACCTGCAGTGTGACCGGTTTGCAGATCGTCGAATTGCGCTGCCCAGCAGACCTAGACCAGGAGCATCGCTCTCTGGGTCATTGCATCGACACATACGACTACCGCGCATATTCGGGCGACTGCCGACTCCTATCAATCCGATCTGGTGGACTGCCGCAGGCATCGGTCGAGCTCATACTCAGAGCGGGCCGTAATGAGCGGGCGACGGGGGAATTGACACTTCAGCATCTGCACATCGCTCAGATCAGAGGCTACAAAAACGCGACCCTGGAGGCTCATTCGGCGGTGATGAACGCCTTCGAGATATTCATGGTAGCAGTCAAAAGCGGTCGTATTCCCGTGCTCCTGCACTGGCCAAATATGGCGATGAAGATGGCGCGTTACGCTGACAATAATTCGATCTTCAACATCCGATTTGCAGAAGAAATCGTGGGCTGGGTTAACACCTTGCTGGACAGGGGGCTCTGATGATGGGATCGCCCCGATTGATGAACAAACGCCCAGTGTTACTGCGTAAAGCCATTTACGATGGCTACGACTTCGGGCTGTCACTGAGTTATCTCGAAGGTGCTAACAAGCTGTTGTTGCGCCGGGGTGGGTTTTTCATACGCCGAACTGATCATCCGCTGAATCAGTTCTGGCGCGTGCCCAAGGCCAAGCTGCTCGATGACCTCGATGTGCTGTACCGAGAACTGGCTGAGCTCGCGGATGGAAAACACATCGAAAGCTGGCAAGCATTCAGGGACAGGATTACCGCTGCCCAGTCCGATACGCACCGTGACGCATTCACCTGGGGGATGAAGTTCCGGCTCGCGCCGTTGGCTGAAGGTGGTGTGATCCTGTCAGGGGATTTTCATCCTGGGGCGGTAGCAATCGCCAAGCGCATGCGTGGAGTGTTCCTCTCGGCAGGCAAAGCCTGGCGGGTAACGGGCACAGCAGAGTTGGTGCGTAGCAACCTGATTCTGGAACTGGGCTTGACCGAGGATCAGTTCGAAATTCTGGATTCCCTGCAGGAGTTGCTCGCTGACGGGTCGGTCAAGGCGGTGAGTGAGGTCACCAGTATCAGTCTGGGTGGTCACTCTCCGGAGTCGACCAAAAGCGAAGAGGAAGTTTCAGACTCAGGTATCTACCTGGCATCTGTCCCATCGATCAAAAACACCGAGCTGACCAGCGCCGAGATCAATAAGGCGCTGGGAGGGTTCTCGCTGATGGAGCATCAGCCAGCAGGTATCAGGCACCTGCTGCAGCGCACGAGTGCGCTGCTGGCCGACGATATGGGGCTGGGCAAAACTCGCCAGGCGGTGATTGCAGCTGGTATACGCGCCCAAGGCAAACAGGTGCTGGTGATTGTGCTCAACAGCCTGATCATCAACTGGCAGCGCGAGATCCTGATGGTGTTTCCCCAAGCTCAGATCGCCATGCAAACCTTTGATGCCAGTGCTGGCTGGATCATCGTGAACTACGAGAGGCTGGGTGATTTTGTCATGCACGCGAGCCGTTTCGCGGTGATGGTCATTGACGAGGCTCACCGACTCAAGGAACCCACTGCAGCGTGGACACGCCACGGCTTCGACATTGCTGCCCAGGTACAAAACCGCTACCTGTTGACGGGCACGCCAGTGCTCAATCGCGAAGCGGAGCTGCACACACTGCTGAGGCTTTCGGGCCATCCAATCGGACAACTGCCCCTCAATGAGTTCTGCGAGCGATTCGCCGGCAGTCCTGAGTTTCGCAAGACGCTTAGAGATGAAATATCTGACTGGATGCTTCGACGCCGCAAGGATGTGCTGCCCAACCTGAAGGGGAAGCAGCGCCAGACTGTGCCGGTGATACTCAGCCAGGTAGAACGTGACGAGTACAATCAGATCATGCGCAGCGACCAGCACCGATTCGCAAGGCTGGGCGCACTGCGCCAACTGCTCGAGCGCGTGAAGGTACGGATCCTCGCGGATCTGATGGCCGAGCTGGACGTGGACGACAAGGTGATCCTCTTCTGCGAGTATCAGGAGTCCGTGGCCACGTTGCGTGAGCACTGCCTCAAGATGGGCGTGGGGTGCGTGACGTTAGTAGGTAGCGACTCGCCCAAGAAGCGACAGAAAGCGATTGATGCTTTTCAGCAGGACCCGGACTGCAGGGTGTTTATCGGCACCCGGTCGGCCGCCGGCACTGGTTACAACCTGACCGCCGCGAACTATGTCTTTTTTCTGGGGCTTCCATGGACACCGGGGCTGCAGGACCAAGCTGAGGATCGAGCCTATCGCAACGGTCAGTTACGCATGGTTGTCGTCAAGATCCCTTTGGCCGAGGACACCATCGACCAGCAGCTATGGCAGATGCTCAGGGACAAGCGCGCCTTGGCCAGCGATCTGATCGATCCGGAAGCGGAGGAGTCGAGCAAAAAGGCTCTTGCCGAGATCCTCTGATTCACTGTGGCGGGTTGCCATGCATTTGAGCTATGTTGCTGAGGCCTGAATATCCAGGCGGATGTACTCTCAAGGAACGACGATGGCCAAGCCTACAACTATTGCCGAAATTAACGCGCTGTACACCTACAAAGATGAAGTTCCAAACGGAACGAACGACGGGAAGCTGGTTTCTTGCGGACAGCACGGCGATTATAACGAGCTCAAAACCGTGTATAAAACCAAGCTCAAGGAGTCCGTTGATGCAAAGGATATAACTGAGCAGGATGCAATCGATATTCTTCACTCTGCATGCAAGCTCGTTGCAAATCCTCGCAAGCGCGAAGACTTTTATGATCACATTGATGAAAAGCTGAAAGAGTTGATCGACTGATCAATTTTCCTGGAGGGTGGCCGCTACTGCCCTCCTTTCCGTAATGCGTCCCTCCCCAATAACCTGAATCGATCCGTTAAGGGTTTAGCAGTGCTTTGCAACCTGAGCGCTGGCACCTTGGCCACCATCAAGAAATGGGGTCAAGGCACACATGATCAGGCAGCTTTCCACACTTTCCATACTCGCGCTGTTCGCCGGATGCACATCTGTAGCGGACAAACCGGTTGGGCCTGCTTTCGACAGCAGCCAGAATCCTGAGCTGCTCTCGCCAGACCTGTACTCAAGTGGCGCAAAGTCCGGCCAGGAGCCGATGGTCCGCTATGGTCGATACGCTCTGGTGAATACCGCCCCAGAAGCCGAACAGCGTGACCTGATGGCCCAGATCATCGATGTCAGCATTCCGGCCAATATGCATCCGTCCGTCCAGGATGCGATGCAGTATGTGGTCAGCCGCTCAGGCTACACCTTGTGCCCACCGAGCACCGGTCACGTAAACATCTTGTTCACACGCCCTCTTCCTGCTGCCCAGTACAAGCTCGGACCAATGAGCCTGCGCAACACGCTGCAGGTACTGGCCGGTCCGGCATGGCAGGTCAAGGTCAACGAAGTCACGCGCGGTGTTTGTTTTGTACTGCGGCCAGGTTACCAACTGCCGGAGACGTCTAAGCCCATGGCACTGGCTCAACCTGCGCAACCGGCCAGCACTGGATCAACCTCGGTAGCCAGCACCTCCCCAGCCGTTACCGTTGTAACTGCCCCGGCAACAGGAACCCCATTCAGCAAGGACACACCCCCTGCAGGGCAACCGCAAACCACGGTCGTCACGCAGGCAAAAGCGCAACCAGCTGCATCCATCAGCACCCCAGCCAAGGAAGGCACCCCTACACAGCAAAAGCCGACTCCTGTGAGCGCGGCTCCGGCGAAGGCCACATCTCAGACCACGGTCACCAAGAGCATCGCTTCGACCAGCCAGGCTTCGACAAAACCTGAACCTGCAGCGAAACCCGTCGCAACGGTTGTGCCACAGCAAACGTGGAACGCGCCTGTGGGCAGTACCTTGCGTCAATCGGTCGAAGACTGGGCCAAGCGGGCCGGCTGGCAGGTTATCTGGGTGCCGGAGGATCTGGACTACCCCATCGAAGCACCCTTGAGTTTTACAGGCTCCTTCACCTCGGCAGTCAGGCAGATATTCCCACTGTACGACAATGCCAAACGGTCCTTTGTGGTGGACGGTAATGAAGGAAATGGTCAGCAGGTTCTGCACGTATCGGAGAGGAAAAAATGAGCATGCCCTTCATGCGTCAGACCGCTCTGTGCCTCGCTGTTTTGTTGGCATCAGCCTGCTCAGTCCAACGGGTGGATGAAGCCGCTGCACGGGCAGAGGCTACCGCCGATTCTGCTGGCCGTTACGCGGCTATCCAGCGTAACAAGCAGAAGCAGGAACGGCGCGACACAGTGATATTCAGCGACAAACCCTGGGTTTCAACGCAGCCAGTTGTTGCGAGACGAGGTATCCCCTCCAAGTATGACTGTGAGGTCGCATACCGGCCTGCTGGCAGTGTCGGAATTGCTGAAATCGCCCAGTACATTTCTGGCCAGTGCGGGATCCCCGTACTTGTCTCGCCGGATGCGCTCAATCCTGGCCTGCTGAACGCCAATGCACCTGCCCAAGGCAACAATGCTCCTCCAATCAGCACTGCCCCCAACCCTGACAGCCTGGCCGGACTTTTGCCTGCAGGCATTACAGGCGGCTCCAACCTGGCGCAGGCCTCTCAGGGCAGAAGCTCTGACTTCGCATCGATGCTGACACCGAATCTCGTCAGTGGGTTGCGCTACTCGGGGAAAGCTTCGGGTCTGCTGGATGACGTCACCGCGCGGCTGGGACTCACCTATCGATTCAATCCCACCTCACGGTCAGTGCAGGTCAGCTATTTCGATACCAAGGTGTTCGACGTCTACGCATTTGGTGACGTGCAGGAAATCAAAAGCACCGTCAGATCCGGTATGACCACCTCCTCAGGTTCTGGCAGTGGTTCGTCGAGCGGATCGTCCTCAGGAAGCAGTTCTTCGGGCGTTTCAGGTGACTCGGGCAGCAACCAGAGCACGACAGTCACACTCAACACATCGATCTTGACTGACATCCAGAGCAACGTGAGGGCCATGCTTAGCACGTCGCCGCCTGGTCGCATGTATCTGTCGCCCTCGACAGGGACGTTGACCGTGACAGACCGGCCAGACGTGCTTTCGAACGTTGAGACCTATCTGGCCAAGACCAACCACGCGATCACCCAACAGGTGCTGTTCAACGTGAAGGTCTTTGAGGCGACTCTGACCGACACCGATCAGCTGGCTTTGAACTGGGCGGCCGTCTACAACTCGCTGAGCACAAAGTGGGGCCTGTCTCTGTCGAATACTGTGCCAGGCATCAGCTCCAGCGCTATCTCCGGCTCTGTAGGCATTGTAGATACAGCCAACTCCGCCTGGGCAGGTTCCAACGCGATCATCCAGGCAATCGCAGAACAGGCCCGGATCTCGAATGTTCGCTCGCCGTCCGTGACCACATTGAATCTGCAGCCTGCTCCACTGCAGATCGGTAACGTTCAAGGCTACATCCCATCGGTTCAAACCAACACCACTGCATCAGTGGGCTCCAGTACGGCAATTACTCCAGGCACGATCACCTCCGGCTTCAACATGACGCTGCAACCACGCTTGATGGACGACGATGAGATGCTGCTCATGGTTTCGATCAACATGAGCTCCAAACCTACCTTCGAGCCATTCACCAGCAACGGCTCCAGCGTTCAGATCCCCAACTACGATGCGAAAAGTCTGTCGCCAAAAGTGAAGCTCCGCAGCGGTCAGACATTGATCCTGTCGGGCTTTGAGGAGCTCAGCGACAACACGGACAAGATCGGCACAGGTTCACCTGGATTCTTCGGTCTTGGCGGTGGTCGTAAGCGCACCTCGTCAAAAAGCATTCTGGTGGTGCTGATCACCCCGATTGTGACCAACTGACATGGCGAACCCGTTCTCTCTGTTCCGAAAGCGCGCCCCGCGCGCTCAATTGCCCAGCGACGGCAAAGTTCAGATTCTGACTTATCACGGTAGATCTTTCGTGACAGGCCTACTGTGGCACCCGTTGGGTAGCCTTACTGGCTACATGAAAGAAGCACGACAGTTCGGTCGCGCCCAAGAAATGGACATTGTCGCCATCAGGCATACCGAGTCGGTGATTCAGGCCGGGTTCGTTTCGCAGAATGACGGCGCAGTCAAAGGCATGTATTCCCTTGCAGCATCACTCGCTGGGCAACTGGGCGCATCGTGGCTGGCTGCCTGGAGGATCGAGGACGCCGATGACAGATACGCCTTGGTCGCAGTGTACCGAGGCGCGGTCATCCCGGGAGCAGACCTGGTAGGCAGCAGTGAGGAAATAAAAAAGAAGGTGGCTCAGCAGCTGAGCCGCTCGATGAGCTTCGACAAGATCTTTCTCCCGCCGGAGTTTGCTCGCGGTGGCGAACGATTCGACCCAGATACATTGTTGCAGCCATCAAATCTCAAGCGCGAATACAAGCTGACACCGCTGGCATTCGGCCGGTCCAGACAGGAACTGCTGAAAGCCGCTGTGATTGGTTCGTTGGTCGTGGTCGGCCTGATTGGGTGGCAGCAATGGAACGAACATAAGCTGCAACTTGCTCGCCAGGCGCAGGAAGCGGCAGAGGCGGCAAGGCAAGCTGAACTGGATGCCCTGAACCAGCGAACAAACTCACCAGTTGTGATCGAGGCGCTTGTGCATCCGTGGGTAAAACAGCCTTCTGTCCCAGTTTTTCTTGAAGGTTGTAACGGCGCAATCGACCAGTTACTACCGGCAATCGAAGGGTGGCTATTCGTCTCCGCTAAATGCGACGGGACGCTGATGTCGGCCAACTACAACCGCACTGGCAACAGCACCACGATGGCTTTCACCGCTGCTACTGCGGGCTACTTTGCTGATACGCCCGCGTTCTACGACGAGGGCAACATGGCCGCTGTGAAGCTCACCTTCGAGCTGCCGCTTGCGGGTGATGACGTTCTGAATCCTGCAACGCAGGCCTTGGACAGCATCACTTCATGGCTGCAAGCCCAAGACCTGCAGCCCAAGATCACGGAAGTACCTGTGACGGTTGTCCAGCCACCAGCGTTGCCTGGCCAACCAGCGCCTCCACCACCACCGCCCCCGGATTATCGACACTTCGAAATCCGCTACACGAGCCTGTTGCCGCCAGCGATTGTTCTCCAAGGCGTGCAAAGCACTGGAATGCGCCTGCGTGAAATCAAAACCGACTTTCAAGACGGCAAATTAACCTGGAACGTCATAGGTGACCTCTATGTGCATTAACACTCGCGCCTCAATTCTGCTGACCTTTCTGTTGTCCTGCGTAGCCGCCGGGAACATGGCCGTCGCGGCTGATCCATCTCCCACCGACATCAGTCGGATCAACATTGGCGAGCTGTCCCAGGTGCAGAGTGAAACCCTTCTCTTCAAAGCTCAGGCGGCGCGAGCTCGTGCCAAGGAAGACATCGTAAACGGGGGCAAGACATCTACGTCTGCGCCGGTTCAAGTAACGCAGACCGCTTACACGATGCCCGCCCCGGCCAGCAATACCGCACCGCAGTTGCCGGTGGTCAAGACCGTGTTCAGGACGAATAACGCCCTGTATGCCACGTTGCTGTATGGAAGTGGTTTCGAGGTCGATGCATCAGTTGGCAATGCTGAGCTGCCAGGCGGGTTCAAGGTAATCAGCGTGTCCCTCGACAGCGTTGTACTGAGCCATGACGGACGCCGATATCCCCTAGGGTTCTCGACCAGGGCACCCATTGGTTCGGTTGACGCGCCCCAAATGTCACTGCAGACACTCAAGCCTATAACTCCCGGCCAGCCCTCGGCTATGAGTCCGCTGTCCAGCATGTCGCAGGAGTTACAGCGATGAGCGGCGCGGTACGAATTGAGCCAGAAATTGAGGCTGATCCGTTGGCACATCAGGTCACCCGACCGACTGCGCTCGTGCAACCGATAACCATCGCCATGCAGTCTGACGTGGTCGGAACGGTCCTGACTGCGGAGGGACAGCGGTTGGGGGATATCACCAGCGAGTTGCGTCAGCTGGTTGCCCTGTTAGCACCTGCCACTATGGCCGAGGAAGCAGAACTGCTCGTGTCGTCTCAGCACATGCACGACCCTTATGTGATGGCATTTATGGACCGCCTTGACCGAGCCGGAGTGCCGTTTCAGATCATCAGCAGCACGCTCAGCGAGATAAAGTCGCTGTACCAAAACGCCGGCAAAGCTTTCACCGGATCTGTAGACAGTACCCAGCGCCAGCAAGAGGTGATTCGTATCATTGGCGCGGCCCATGCACGACGCGCTTCCGACGTGCATTTCATCGTTGGCCACGAAATCACCTACATCAAGTTCCGTGAGGACGGTCTCTTGCGGGAGTACGGGCAGATCCAGAGCGCCGTAGGAAATGAGCTCTGTTCTTCACTCTTCAACTCAATGTGTGACGTCAAATCCGAGGGCTACTATCAACCGGAGTTGAAACAGGACGCGCGCATAGCTCGCACCTTCCTCGATCAATTGGGACTGTCCGGAGCCCGTGTAGCCACACGCCCTTTGGTCGACGGGCCCCTGATGGTGCTGCGTCTGATCTATGACGATCAGGAGAAACAGTCCGTAGACGATCTGGGGTTTCTGCCACAACAGAATTTGCTGTTCAAGAGGCTTCGAAGCCTCCCTTACGGCGTGATCATATTGACCGGTCCGACTGGATCGGGGAAATCGAAGTCGCTTCAGGTGCAGATCAACCTTCTGGCTGAAGAATGCAAGGGCACGAAACATATCCTTACCGTTGAGGACCCGCCCGAATATCCGATGCGTGCAAATCAGTCCCCTCTTGCCAGCAATGAGACATGGGGAGAATCCATTACAAACTCCGTGCGACTCGACCCCGACATACTTATGTACGGGGAGATTCGCGATCTGGAATCTGCTCAGGGAGCATTGCGCGGTGGTATGACTGGCCACCTCGTTTTAACAACTTTACACACCAACAACGCTGTAGCAGCAATCCCTCGGCTGATCGACATGGGGGCTGATACAAGCCTGGTCACCGACCCAACACTCATCGTCGGCCTTATCAACCAGTCTTTGCTGCCTACGTTGTGCAGGAAGTGTCGCGTGCCTGCGCACAGCCAGATCAGTACCTTGGATCCGCAGCTGGTCGAGCGGCTTGAAAAGATGACCGTGCTGGATCAGGTCTATCTGACCGGGCCTGGTTGCTCTCTATGCCGTGACGGGGTGAACGGCAGGGCCGCTGTCGCAGAAATTATTCTCCCGACCCACCGGTTCATGGAGGAGATCCGAAAGAATGGCCCAAGCGCTGCGCGTCAGTATTGGGTCAAGCACATGGGTGGTATCACGAAGGTTGCTCACACGCTCATCAAGATTAATGCGGGGCTGATTGACCCGCGTATGGCGGAGGCCGTAGTAGGTCCACTGGATTTTGACAGCTACATGCTGGATGCCGAGTCAACCGAGGCAGAAGCCTATGCTCAGTAAGGTGATGGACGCTTGGACTGGGTTTGTAGATAGCTTTTACAGAAACCAGTTCGGAGGCAATGAGCGTATCCGGCTGTACGACAGCATGACCGCTTTGCTGGAGAATGGGGTGCCACTCGACCTGGCCCTTGATCGTATTGGATCAATCTACAGTGATGGTGGCCGCCGTGCTCGACATCCGATCGCCCTTGCCAGCTATGGCATAGGCAAAGCTGTGGACGGCGGCAAGACGCTGGCCCAGGCATGCCTTAACTGGGTGCCTTATCAGGAGCACGCCGTCATCAGCGCCGGTGAGAAGTCAGGGAACTTGATCCAGGCATTCAGCGACTGCGTGCGCATCATCGAGGCTCGGCAAAAAGTGATGAGCCTGGTGCTCTCAACGGCCTTGTACCCGATATTTGTCTGGAGCTTGATGGCCTACTTGCTGAACGTAGTCGCCACTCGGGTGGTGCCTGCCATGAGCCGCTCATCCAACCCAGAAGCCTGGTCCGGCGCACCAATGGTTCTGAACATGATCGCCACCTTTGTGACTAACTGGGGGCTGCTGACTTTGTGCCTTGTAGTGGTCCTGGTTGTCACCAGCGTCGTCACTCTGCCTTATTTCCGTGGGCCTTGGCGGACACGGCTGGAGATCTTGCCTCCCTGGTCAATCTACAAAGCGCTCCACGGCTCAACTTTCCTCCTCAATATCGCGGTCATGCTGCGAGCAAATATCGATCCGCTCGGAGCGTTGGACACGTTAAAGCGCGGGGCAAATCCGTGGCTGCGTGAACGCCTGGAAGCCGCTCACTATGGGGTTCGGATGGGTAAAAACTTCGGCGAGGCTTTGGATCTTTCCGGGCATGAATTTCCAGGCCACGAAGCGATTCAATTCCTGATTGTTCTCTCCACCACGCAGAGCTTCTCAGCAGCAGTGCACCGCTACAGCCTTCGCTGGTTGGAGATATCACTGAAACAGGTCGAGCGTTACGCAAAGACACTGTCCCTCGTATCCATGGTTCTGATCGGCCTGTTGATGATGCTGGTCATGGTCGGAGCCTACAGCATGACCGGCAATGCCACACAGGGCATGACGCACTGAGCACTACACCCGTTACCCACATACCCAGGACCACACACATGCAAAACATTACTCAATCCGCTCGGGCGAACCAGATCGGCTACATATCGGTTGAATTGCTATTCGTTCTCATCGTTATTCTGATGGGGATGGGCTACGCCCTCTACAACGGTTGGAGCGCGATGGGCAGTTCGGACGTCAACAACGAGCAAGGTAACGTCGGTCAACTGATCGCCAACACTCGCAAGCTCAAAGGCAGTGCCGGTTACGGAGCGTCAGGGACCGATCTGATCGCCCAGCTCAGCTCTATTAAGGGCCTTCCTAATATGTCCTTCTCCGGCGGCAAGATTTACAACGCCTGGAGTGGGCAGGTCACTGTGGTTGCCAATGGCATGACCTTCACAGTCACCGAATCGGGCTTGCCCCAAGATGCCTGCGTAACGCTGGCCACGACGATTGGACGCGGGCATAAGGTCACCACCGCTATCAATGGCGGCACGGCTGTGAGCGGCGAGGTGAGTTCTGCTAATGCTACTAGTGGCTGCACTACAGACAGCAACACCCTCGCTTGGACGGCCTACTGAGCATGAGCCCGATCATCGACACGCCCTTTGTAGACCTCTATCTGGGGCCGGATTTCACGGACGTAAAAGGCCTGGATGGCCAGAGCGGACGTGTCGAGGCTCCGGAGAACTGGAAAGAAAGCGCCCAGCTTTTACGAGAGGAATGCTCCAAGCATTTTGAAGTGCATCAGGATCCTGAGTTCTCGTTGATCAAAGACGGGACGGTGCTTCGCGTCACTCAGATACCCGATGCCTTCGGCCAGGCTGTCTTCGTACTGCGCAAATCAAATGCGCAGGTGCGGCAGTTCGACCAGTTGGGTTTTCCAGAAGACCTGGTCGAATCGTTGCTTACAAAGCATGTGCGCGGCCTGGTGATTTTCTGTGGCGAGATGGGCACTGGAAAGACCTCAAGCGCGGCTTCGCTAATCATCGCCAGGCTAATTGCGTGTGGTGGGATAGCGTTGGCTGCAGAGGATCCTGCCGAGACAGATTTGAACGGTCGTCACGGACCTGGTCGCTGCATCCAGATGCAAGTTTCAAGACGCAATGGGGGTTATGAGGAGGCTCTGATGAGGGGCCTTCGCTCTGGCGCGGACATGATGCTTATCGGGGAGATCAGAGACACCCCGACAGCAGTTCAGGCGGTACGAGCGGCGATCAACGGCCTGTTTATCATCACCACAGTCCACGCGGGAACAGTACCGCAGGCGATTGAGCGAGTAGCGACACTTGCGGAGCCGGCCATCAGCAACGTCCGATCAATTCTGTCACAGGGTTTGGTAGCTGTAGCTGCGCTTGCCCTCGAAGGTGAAGGCGAAATGCGACATCTGAAGATACAGAGCCTTTCACTAACTGGACCTGACGGCCCTGGTATTCGCGAGAAGATCCGTTCAAATCAGATCGCGATGCTTAGCCAGGATGTGGATCAACAATCGAACAGGAGCATCTGGGGATGAATCTTTTCAAGCCCAGCCGGACCAGAACAAACGGTTTCGTGATAGTAGAGCTGCTCTTCGGCTTGATCATTTTTGCCATTGCGTCGGCCATTGGCGTTTCGCTGGTCGCAGACAGAATGGATGCGCAGAACTATCAGATCGCAGCTCAGCAACAGCAGCAGATCGCAGAGGCCGCTTCTAAATACCTAAAGGACAATTTCTCAACGGTCTATGGATCGGCGGGTACAACCACTCCCGCGACGATTACTCCACAGATGCTACGGAACACCAACTATCTGCCAGCCAGCTTCAGTGACACAAATGCATTCGGTCAGCGCTTCGTGGTGCTTGCCCGAAGGGTCAACGTCAATCAGCTAGAATCCATCGTGATCACTACCGGCGGACAGGCTATCGATGAGATCGGTACACGGACGATTGCGGAAAATATGGGCGCGCCTGGTGGCTTCATCCCGTTCAACAACACCGGCGTTATTCAGGGAGTACGAGGCGGCTGGCAACTTGCGCTGAGCAACTACGGCATCAACCCAGGTGTTGGCCACACTGCGAGCGCCTTGTTCCTCCAGGATGGCACTCTCTCCAACGACTACTTGTACCGCAACGCCATCCCAGGCAAGCCCGAACTCAATCGCATGAACACGGCGCTCAGTATGGGAGGAAACAATGTCAACGATGTGGCTGCATTGAACGCCTCTGGAACAGTGACAGTTGGGGGGAATGTCGACACTGCTGGATCAGTGAACGCCACTGGTAATGTGAATGCGTCGGGATCTGTCACAGCCCAGGGCAATGTGAGTGCGTCCGGGAGCGTCACAGCTCAGAACAACGTCGTCGCCGCAGGCGATGTATACGCCCAGTCGGTGAATGCCTCGGCCAACCTCACGGGCGCTGCTGCCCGAATATCAGGCGAGACTGTCACAGGCGGCTGGTTTCGCACTCAGGGCGACACCGGCTGGTACAGCGAAAAATGGGGCGGTGGCTGGTACATGAGTGACTCAGACTGGGTCCGGGTCTACGGCGACAAAAATCTCTACACAGCCGGGAACATTCGGGGTGGGACAGTGACTTCGGAAGGTCGCGCGACCGTCGGTGAGTACCTGCAGCTCAATGGCGTGGCGACTGCCGGCACAGCCTGTGCTGCAAACGGTATGGTTGGTCGCACCAGTACGGGTCGATCGCTTTCATGTGATAACCAGGTCTGGGTGGTGAACGGTTCCAGTGCCCCTACCTGTACAGCGAAGACTATCAACGGTTACGACGCAAACGACGCGACTACCTATTCCTGCCCAGTCGGCTACACGAAAGTCGGATGGGACACCACCGGCTCCGGCCAGCGGAACAGTAGTACCCCGGGAATCGTGATAGGCCAGAACGACTACGCCACCATTTTCTGTTGCCAGTTTTGAGCAGGCTCATAGCAGTCATCGAGGACGTAGAGTGAACATTTATTGGCTTGCAATGGTGGTTATTACAGCCGTGCTCGGAATGGTTTACGAGAAGTCACACCAGGCAGAGCAGAGCTCCCAGACCGTGGAGATATCCCTGATTGCTCATAACGTCCTCGTCTACAGAAATGCCTTGGCCGAGTATGCATACACTCACAAAGCTGCGTCAGGCAGGGTGGCAGACAACCAGTTGGTTCTGCCCACTTGGTACGCTCGTTACCCTGGAGTGGATGGAGTGATCGATGCTGGACGAAGTTACGCCTTCTTCGGATCCCCTCCTCCCGGTCTTGTTTCAGAGATGATCAATTTGACTGATGGATCGCTGGCCATCGGCACGGCGGCGTCTGGCAATCTTGTCACACCGTCATCAGGTAGCGTAGGGGTCGCATTACCGGCAATAGTACCCAACGGCGCAGCCGTGGCTTACCAGTGATGGTTACCACGGGTTAACCTAGCTCACCCCCTTCCAGCTACCTCTTTGTCGTAATCTTCCCAACTGGCAAACCCAATCGGCCGCTTAGGCTCTTCTGGACGAGCGCGTCGTTGGCGAACTAGCAACACATTGATTTGGCTCACATGCTGGATGAGCTTCACTGGAGAACCGTCGGATTTATTGCCGTAAAATCCAATCAAAGATGGATTCCAGTATGTTAAATCAGTGAATGAAAACGTAACTTCTCCACCAAAAGTGACCAGCTGGCCTCCAACCTCGTACTCGTCCTCGAGCTCCCTGTGAAAGGTATTGATCCAATCGAGGAGGCGCCAGTAGAACTCACTAGCGTGATTGTGATCAATCGGGACAGGCGGGAGATAGGGTGCGTTGTATCCAAAGCCGAGATCGAAAGTAGGTGCCATTGGAAGGTCCTTTTTGGTGGTTTAGGACCACTCTAGTCGAACCAAGGTGCGTCTGCGAAATTCTCCATAATGCCGCCCTGCGTCGCCCTTGATGAAGGCCGCTTACCGAAAGGCTCACGCAGCTGAATTTACAAATCAATATTTCACTTTGAATGTGGGTGAATCCTTAGGCCGTTGGCCGCGCCGGTCGTATAGCCCGAGAAACCGTCGTTCCGACATGCATGGCGCCAGGCGCAACATTACATTATCCCAGCGGTGGCCATTTACGAGCCGGACTGGCGATCAGGCAAGGCAATAGCCACGCGTATAGCCCGTGCAGACGGCGAGCTGCTGGGCATTGCTGGGCTGTGGGAGAAGTGGCGCGATCCGTACACCGACCAGACCCTGCACAGCTACACCATGCTGACCGTGAATGCAGATGATCACGACTTCATGAAGGCGTACCACAAGCCTAAGGATGAAAAGCGCATGGTAGTGATTTTGCCCAAGGGCTCGTATGCGGACTGGTTGACTGCACGGCCAGAGCAGACCGCGGCGTTTATGAACCAGTACCCGGCAGATCGGCTGATTGTGGACATGTGATGAGCCTTACCTGGAGCTGGTGACGGACAGGCTGACTTGTCGCGCTGGCTGTCACGGGCAACCTGAATATCGAGGGAACTCCGCTCGCTGAATTGAACCTCTACCGCCAGGCTCGGCATCACTACTGTCTTTCTCTAGACATGGCACAATGACGACCTAACAACCGCCAAGATTGAGCGACGACGTTTGAGCACGGACACTCTCCTACCCAAAATTTCTGAAGTAAAAGGCCAGCCTACGTGGGTTGATAGCAATCTTCCTGACCTGCGTACCTTGGCGCGTGAGCTGCGTACTCATGCTCTTGAGGAAGTCACTGCGGCGTCCAGCCATGAAGACGCCATTGAGGTGACAGCTCAGCATCTGGGGTTCATCGACTCTGCGATTCTGTCCATAACCGTCATCACGCCTATGGGGGATGTAACTATCCTGCGCAGCAGCATCTACCACATCGTCGAAAAACGACTGGATGCCCGTGAGCGCTACGTAAGATTGGCTTTAGACACTCTCACTGGGCCGCTAGAGGTCTGGAAAGTGGCTTTCACGGATGACACTGACCGTCTGGCTTTCATTGGTGCGTATGAGTCTAAGCGGCAAATGCTCGTAAGCGTTGTGTTCATCGAGGGCCAGATGCTCTGGAATTTTATGCACACGGACGCCAAATCGCTCAACAAGCATCGTCATGGCGAGCTGGTGTACAAGCGCTACACGCTTTTTTGAAAGCAAAGAAAAAGGGCTACTTGTGAAAGTAACCCTCAAATTTGAAGCTTGATATTCATATACACACCCTCAAGCAGGGGTGTGGAGGTCTCACCCTACGCCGATGTTCAGCCATCGCCGGGGTTCCTACGCCAGTCATTGCCGCTGAAGGCCACTGGTTTCGCGCTCACTTGCAATCATATACAAGGTGACACGTGTGTCAACCAAATTTGATGAATGGCCGTGATATTCCGGGACTTCCAGTGACCCTTGATGATAGGAATTTCCCTGCACCACCTGCCCTTGATTGGGCCTATGGCAGTACCAGGTAACTGCTAGCCGTTGTTTTGGAGAGTCAAAAACGGGAGCTAAGGCCCCCGTTTCTTCTCTGGTGCGGCTAGTCCTTAGAATTCCTGTATCACGCGATACAAGCGAATAGACCAGTAAGCCGCTTGGAGCGCGCGAATCAGTTCAGACGGCAGAAACCGTTCGAAAACTGCTTTCATAGAGTAAACCTCATGCGTTAAAGGGCTCGCCCAGATCGAGCGAGGGTATCAACGAGGCGGACAGCACAAAGCCTTAAAGTTGACGGCAGTGTCATCCCGCAATACCCTTTAACCGCCAAGTCAAAAGAAGTATTGCGTTTCGTCTTGCCCTGCATGTTACCAATCGCTTTGCAACGAAGGAAGAAGTTCGCTGAGCGCTACGTGTGGATGAGGCCAAAACGCCGTGAGGCCCGCAGTTTGCGGGCCTCGTCGTTTCTGAGTAAAAATTTGCAAAAGGTACATCGTGGGATGATATGCATTAAAAGTATTCCCCACTGTACCCCTCAGAATCATTGAGCCTCACCGTTCGTCGGTGGCCGGGGAGTTCGTTTTCGCAGTTTTTTGGTAAGTGTTGCTAGGGTATCTGTTGTCAACTAATCGTCGAATGCTTTTTTCCGACGAGCGGTCAATGCACTGAGCCATCAAGACAGTAACCGAACCTTTCGCTAGCGCTAGTCTCAGTACTTCACTTTGAAAGTCGGCGAATCCTCTGGACGCTGGCCGCGCCTATCGTATAGCCGCGTGGTACTGATGTTGGCATGGCCCAGCCACATCTGCACCTTGGCGATATCCGCATCATGCTCCAGCGCATTGGTTGCCGCTGTTGCTCGCAAACCATGCACACCCAATCGCTCGACCTCGATGCCTGCCACGCGTGCCCACTGCGCAACAATGGTGTAAAGACCATTCGCAGTGATACCGGCACCGGTGGTGGTACCACGCATCGAGCGAAACAGCGGACCTGGAGCAGTTGCACGTTCAACATCCTGTTCTAGGTAGGCATAGATGCGCTCGGCGGCCACTGGGTGTAGAGGCAGAAAGCGGATTTTGCTCCCCTTCCCATGCACTCGAAGATGCTTTATGCCTCGACGTTCCTGCAGGTCGACGGTCTTTAGTTGCGCCGCTTCCTCCCGACGCAGGCCGTGGTACAGCAAAACGGCCAGAATTGCCCGGTCGCGCAGCCCCTTGAGCGTTTCAGTGTCCGGAGCATCGAGCAGCTGCTTGGCCTGGTGATCACCAAGGGCCGGTGTCTTGCCTTCATTGCTCTCGACACGTGGCCGTTTGACGCCATGCACGGGATTGCCGCCGGCGACTGCGTTGTTCTCCAGGAGGTGATCGAACAAGCTGGCCAGCGCCGCCAGTTTGCGACGGATCGTGGCACCGGCCAGGCCACGCAGCTCCAACTGTGCACGCCAGGCTAAAACGTGAGAGCGGGTCACAGCGCGGAATTCCTCGGAGCTGGCCAGACCGACAAAGCTGCAGAAGTCCTGCAAGTCATTCTGGTACGCACGACGCGTGCGAGGGTTGTCGATATTGGCGAACCACTCCGCCGCCGCTGGCACACTGGCCAACTGCTGGAACTCGACAGCTGTAAGCCGACGTTCACTGGTAATGATCAGATCAGACACCTCAACCTCCATTCGCACCACTGTGAATCGTGCGGCAACGCTCAATGACTGCCATGACGCCAGGATGACGTGGGAAGTCCTGGAACGGCGGCTTTCCGTACCAAGGGAAGGTTCCAATAATACTGTTTGGTAGCGCATCCAGTTCAAGCGAGAGCAGCACCAAGGTCTTGAAGGCGTTAGGTACCTGGTCTTTTTCAAAGTCGGCCCATCGCTTCATCATTTTCACCACGGACTTTCCCGCGCTGTCACGCGGGCTGGACTTGTGATGCACCAAAGCATTGCGCGCGCTTACCAGGCTGTTGAGGCCATTGATGGCGGGACTATTGATCTGAAACGACTGTCCACAAGCCAGGCGGGTCGCAATCATCCATTTGCCCTCAAGGTCCATCTTATCGAGCTTTTTGGCCATTTGGTCACCCAGGCTCATCGCCGCGTATTCAAATGCCGCCGCCTCGATGGCCATTGCGGCAAACACGATGGTCTTAATGCCGGCGGCTCGGCGTCGTTCATATTGTTCCATCATTCCATTGGGATCGTCGAAACCGCTGTAGCCCGCCAGGGCATCCGGATCGATGGCCTCATCCAGAAAACACCCGAATGCTTGCTCGGCGATTTCGGCATAGGTCTCAACCAAGGAGTCAACGCGAGTGATGTAATCGATCTTGGTCAGCTCTGGAATATCCACCGACAGCTCCTCGCCCAAAAGTGGTGATAACCTATTTTATCAGCTCTTTGCTATCAGGTAGGTTTAAGGGTTGCGGCATAGCGATCGAAATGTGACCACGATACTCATCTTTATCTGTCAGCCTATGCAAAGGCGACGCGGATGAAACCTAGCCCATAAAGCTGGGCTTCATGTTATTTCCTGACTGCATGCTTGCAATACCTCATTGATTTTGCTTGCCATGCTGTTTCGCTTAGAACTTCAAGCAAGATCTTCCGAAAAATTTTACACTTTTTAGTGGTGCAAACTCTCCTCAGTTTCCGGCATAAAAAATATGGACATGATCGAAATAGCAACCAACGTCAAAGCTCCACCACACAACTGAAAAGTGCTGATGTTTTCACCCAGAAATACACAGCCCCCGGCAACACCAAATACAGGAACCATACATAGGAAAGCCCCTGCGGATGAAGCACTAATGAATCGGGTTGCATAGAAATAAAGCGCAAAAGCAACTGCATATTGAATTACGCCGGAGACAATAGCTAATATCCACTGCATTGCATCAGTGTGAGGGAGCTTTATCTCGCCAAAAATCCCACTAAACAATAAGGCCCCCAATGCCAACACCATTGCAGCAACCTGCTGGTATGCAACCATCACCAATGGATTTATAGAGCCTGACACTTTACTAGACAAAACTACATAAATAGCAGCGGAAAGCGTTCCGCCAAACACTAATAACTGACCCAATGGCTCCATGCTACCAACAGAAAACCCACCGTCGCCTAGAACTATTACCAAACCAAACAAAGCCGTACTTGACAGCAAGAGAAATTGTATAGAAAGACGCTCCTTGAATAAAAACGCACAAAGAAAAGCAATCATCAAGGCTTCAGTGGCTTGTATCAAGCTCGCGGTTCCTGCCGCGATCCACGTCAGCCCAATTAAGCCGAGAAAGTAGGCAATACCTGGCTCCAAAAATCCTAGATATGCAACCTTCCGTATGTCAGCGCTCGAATTTTTATCAATACGAAGAACAATTATTATCCCCCATAAAAATACAAGACTACTGACAAGTTGAACATTAAGTAGAAGCACTGGCGAAAACCCTTCCAAGGCACCTTTAGACATTACTGTCGAACTACCCCAGCATAAGGCAGCTAATAATGCCGCCCCCACCCCTTTCAAGCGTCTTGTTCTGAACGTATCCAATTTCGCCCCACCTCTTCTTCAATATATAAAATCTTTACTGTTAACGGCACGCAAAGGCTTCCAAGGATTGTGATAGATCGCCTCTTCATTTATTTTTTCGGGTGCAAACCACTCATCCATTGAATCGCCATTCACCTCATCATGGGATATGTAATCCATAGATAGCCATTTCCATACTTCCGCTTTCTGCGCATCACTTTCCTCAGGACCAGCTACTGTGACGTTATGCGGAATAAGAACATCCGTATGATACATGGCGCTATAGCTAGATCCACTATAGTCTTCTGGAATGTGGTGGGGGCATTTACGTAATGATAAGGTTGAAGCTCGAACCTCATTTGGCCTGAGCGAATTGTGCCATGTGGAACTACCGCCACCCCAACTCTGCCCTCCATTTCCAACAGAATGCATTGCAGTCTCGTAGACAAAACGAACAGCCTCGTTTATTCCTGGCTGATGGCCATTCATAACAAGAGCGCTAGCCAAATGACCAGGTGAGTTAACTGAAATCAAAACACCACCCGGAATTCGCCGATCGTGATTCAGCGTCTGATGGGCACCACCATAAAAAACGTTTACACCTGCCTTAAAGAGATTGATGTCGTCACCGATTCGTAACGGGATTGCCTCTGTATATATAACATCGGAAGCTACGGGCGAGTGCTCCAAGAGATACAAATTACTGACCTTTTGACAAACCTCTAAAATTTGGGGCCCGGGTTTCGCGCGTGCTAAGGCAGTGTGCTTAAAAAATATTAGTAGGGCACTAGCTCCTCCATCAAGAGCACGCTTCTTCCACCCCCTTCTGGCATCTTGGATTGTATTAATAAGGTGTATATCTCCGCACTCAATATCATGCTCATCGATAGTAACAAAGTCATATGACACCCCATTAGCTGATCGCGATCCAATTCGCCCGAATAGGCAAGGCTGAAACCTCGCAGCCCATTTTCGGAAAGCCTTTTCTATAAGATCATGATTTTGTACGGACAAGATCTCTTCATTGGCTATATCGATATCGGGGCCAATGGATTTCCCATTTGGATAAAGTTCTAGCCGATTCACGATATCGCTGAGCGATGGGCCTTGAAAACCAACAACCATCTTATATACCCCTTGTCAATTCCATTGCACCAGACTGCTCTACCGGAGTATTAACCAGGTAGTCTGAAAATCGATGATCAGTGCCTTCAGAACAAGGAAGCCAATTAACAAACTTACTTACGATAGGCTCCCAAAAATATTTAGTGTGCTCATACAGAAACTCCCAATCCAATTCGTCGGACTCAACAATTCCTCTGTCGGGATTTTCAGCCGCCCACTTCATGGCCGCAAGAATGCTCGATACAACTTGAAGACTGGTAGCGTTGTTATGCTCAGCAATTTTTCTGGTCCTTCCAATAGAAAGATTTGAACCCAGCCAATATCCTCCGTGAATGCCGCTTATAATAAAAACGCCGAGCTCATCCAGTCCGGCAACAACATCCTCTTTTATGACCCGTTTTGACTGAACAAGATTTTCGTCGCCGTTTTCGAGCAACTGCAATGAACTAACTCCGGCATCGCATGGGTGATAAGCATAGTAACAAGTTGGTCTGTATAGCAGACCGGAATGATCCTTAACCGTAAGATAATCTGCTATAGATAGAGACTCGTTGTGCGTGAGGAGGAACCCTTCAAAATCCAAAGCATTAGGGCTCCAAGACTTAACCCTAACTTCACGACCCGTCTCACTTAATTCAATTCCGCACCTTGATCCATATGACTGTGCCACAGCGCCATCGGGCATTATAGGCTCATGGGAACCCCACCCTAACTCACTCGGCTGAAGAGCTTCCGTGATAAAACCGTCGACTGACCAAGTGCAATTGAACTCACCTTTCTGTCTTGGAATATAGCTGACCTGGGTATCACGTTCTGAAATTTGTATAACCTTAACGTCTAGTTCTCTAGCCAATGCCCCCCACTCTTGCTGACACTTGGGGCTAGTAATCATCCCTTTTTCTCCTGCCATATCGAGGAGTGCTTTTTTTACAAGCACAGACACGAAGCCGGGATTTGCACCATGTGCCACGATAGCGGTAGGAAGGGCAAGATGCTTCTGCTTACTCCGGCGGGCCAACACCTGTTCCCGAAGAGCATAATTACTCGTATCTATTTTCCCATGAGACTTTTTATACTCCCAAGGCTCGATACAACTATCCAGGTAAAACGTCTTTTTACTTTGTGCCACCGCGATCAAATCCAATGTTGACACTGAAACAGCAAGATTCAGTAAAAAAGCCTTCTCTATCAAAACAGGACTGAGAACACTAATATAGTTTTCAGCTGAGATTGCCTTCTTGATAAAGTCCGCATTGTAATCACTGGCAATACTTTTTCGACCATCACTATCAGCTTTGTCGAATATGATTATAGGGCAAGTGAAGCAGCCCCTGAGTAGGGGAAGAAGGCCTTGTCCTACGTTACCGAACCCTACAATCACTATTTGTGTGATGGACTGCATGCTTCCGTACTCCTGTGCTTAGATCTATGTGGTATGGTGGCTGCGCCAAATGAAATATGCATGATGCATGCATACAAAGCTAACAGAGGTCACATGACAGTTCAACCTATCGCGTTTGACACCGTGCTCGGGATGCTAGGTAATCGATTCGGAGCCCTTGCCCTAACGGTCACCGACCTGATCGATGACTCATTCCGAGATGAGCTCCCGGTCCAGGGTTCAGATGCACATGCACTCATTTTGCTTGCCCAGAAGCAGGCTCTGAAGATCGATACACTGGCAAGACAGCTGAAGCTTGCACATTCATCGACCGTCAGATTGGTTGATAGGCTCGAAAGGAGCGGGTACGTGCTCCGCCAGTCTGGAAGGGACAAACGCGCTGTGCTGCTCAGCCTCTCAGATAGCGGGCATGAGATTGTTAGTAGAACTCTTAAAGCTCGCCAGGCTGCTGTTGAAAGAGTATTAAGCTCGTTGAAACCAGACGAAGCTTACGTGCTTCTAGATTTAGTAAATCGACTTCTTGAGGGTGTTTCAACGGATTTAGGACGATGCGAACACATTTGTAGGCAGTGTGATGAAAACGCTTGCGACCTTGATGTTTGCCCTGTTGAACGACGTTATTTGACCATGCCAGGCGCCATGACTGGCCCTGAAATCTAGTATCGAGGATGGGCGAGCTATTTTCGAACTTGACACCAGAATTTGCACACTGCGATCGCCCGCTGCACGAGGCTAGGGGGATAGTAATACCTTATGCTGCTGTCAGCGTTGCATACGCTTACTAACAATCCTCCGCTCCAGCAGCATTGTGATGGAGCTCTGCATCTTGCTTCATGTCAGAGGTAAGTGAAAAAGAAGCTATTCGATATGCCTGAGACCATTTCAAAGTATAGTAATTTGGCTACAATGTGATGATCCGAGGAGATTGTCTACAAATATAGCAAATAGGGGAACAGACCGACATGAATGAGGTAATACTTAAAGGTGGTTGCCTATGTGGAGCCGTCCGGTACACGTTCTCAGGAACACCTCTATCAAGCTCGCTTTGCTTCTGCCGTAGCTGTAGACTCGCTAGCGGTTCTGCGTCGGTCGCCTGGTTCACAGGAAACGATATACAGCTGGAGATCCGCGGCACAGCACCCCAGATCTTCAAATCATCTGCTGTCGCAGAAAGGGCATTCTGTCCAGTCTGCGGGACGCCATTGCTTTATAAACCTAAGGAACGGCCTGGCACTGTTGAGATAACAACTGCCACTCTCGACAATCCCGAACTGATTCGCCCCACAGAAGAGCTTTGGCTGTCTCATAAGATATCTTGGGCCGTGTCCGACCCAGACTTGAAACACTCCTTAAAAGACGGCCATGGATGATACCCGACGACGCTCTTTTCCTTCGGTTCATTTACGTCAGTCGAACCTCTGTCTCCCGAGTCGTCGGCTAAATTCATTGCAATCAAACGCTAGGGCTAGTCATAAAGGAGCGTAGCGAGCTTTCCTACACTGCCCCTACATGAGCATTTCTATTGATCTACTCATTTGCTGACAAAATGCCTGTGCTTGTCAAACGCGGCTGATAGCCTGTCAGTTGTGACCTTACGAATCTGTGTCAATCGGTACTCAATCCGTTTAGGGTTTCAGAGGGTGCGATCTTCAAATCCCTGTCAACCTGCTTCCTTTGAGCTAAAAGCCCTCATCGGAGACCTTATGCGTTTGTATCTGTGCGAGAAACCCAGCCAGGGTAAAGACATCGCCGCCGTACTCGGGGCCAAGACACGAGGTGACGGCTGCATCAAAGGCAATGGTGTGGCCGTGACATGGGGAATTGGACATTTGCTGGAAACCGCTCCTCCCGATGCTTATGGCGAGCACCTGAAGAACTGGAGCTTGGACACACTCCCAATCCTGCCAGCGCAATGGAAAGTGATCGTTAAGCCGAAAACATCCAGTCAGTTCAAGGTCGTCAAGCAACTGCTCAAGGAGGCCACTGAGCTCGTCATAGCAACCGATGCTGACCGCGAAGGTGAGCTGATCGCACGCGAGCTGATCGATTATTGTGGGTATCGTGGACCGATCCAGAGGCTTTGGCTTTCGGCACTGAATGAAGCCTCCATTCGGCAAGCGCTCAACAGCGTCAAACAGGGATCAGAAACCTATCCGCTATACCTTTCGGCACTCGCACGCTCCAGGGCAGACTGGCTGATCGGCATGAACTTCTCTCGTTTGTTCACCCTGTTGGGAAGACAGGCCGGGTACACAGGCGTGCTGTCTGTTGGACGTGTGCAAACCCCTACCCTTCGGCTGGTGGTTGACCGGGACCGGGAAATTTCGGACTTTCAGCCTAAACCGTTCTGGAGTCTAGAGGTTCAGCTCTGGACTGCCGGCCACTCGTTTCTGGCGAAGTGGGTCGCCGATGAGTCGGTAGTCGATGAAGAAGGGCGTTGCCTTGATCAGCGTGCTGCTGCTGCCGCGCTTGCTGCGCTGAAAAATAGCCAAGTTGCCACAGCTACTTCGATTGATACCAAGCGTGAGAAGGATGTCGCACCACTCCCTTTCGATTTGAGCACCCTACAGGAAGTGTGTTCAGCCAAATTCGGGATGGGGGTACAAGAGACTCTTGACGTTGCCCAGTCACTCTATGAAACCCACAAGGCGACTACTTATCCTAGAACTGATTGCGGTTACCTCCCAGAGAGCATGCTGGATGAGGTCCCTATAGTCCTTGATGCTTTGAACCGAACTGATCCCGCTATTGGTAAGACACTGCAGCTCATCGACCCGGAGCAGCGTTCCCGTGCATGGAATGACAAAAAAATCACTGGTCCCCACCACGGAATAATCCCTACGCTTGAACCAGCAAACCTTGCAGCAATGTCCGAAAAAGAACGCAAAGTCTATGAGTTGATTCGCGCGCACTTCCTTGCACAGTTCCTGCCTACCCATGAGTACGACCGGACCGTGGCCACGTTTGAATGCAACGCAGTTTCCCTGCATGCAGTGGGCAAGCGAATAGTGGTCTCGGGGTGGAAAATCCTCTTCTCGACACCGGCCGGGGATGATACCGACGTTGAGGGTGATGGAAGCGGGGGACGCTCTCAGACCTTGCCAGTTCTACAAATTGGCACACAGTGCGACATTCAAGACCTGCAGCTTAAAGCGCTTAAAACCGAGCCGCCCAAGCACTACACAGAGGGCACCTTGATCAAAGCAATGAAGACCATTGCCAAGCTCGTCAAGGATCCGCGGCTGGCTCAAAAGCTGAAAGAAACCACGGGCATTGGAACGGAGGCAACTCGGGCCGCTACCATTCAGGGTTTGATTGATCGAGGCTCGCTCATCAAGAAAGGTAAAGCATTACGGGCGACTGAGGCAGCGTTTTCGCTCATTGACGCTGTCCCGCCTGCCGTGGCCGACCCTGGTACCACTGCGATCTGGGAGCAAGCGCTCACCATGATCGAGCTAGGTACCCTTACGCTCGATGACTTCATCGCCAGGCAATCAAGCTGGATCAGTAGGCTGGTGGACCAGTACAAGGGCACTACCCTGTCGATCAAAGTGCCCGAAGGTCCCAAGTGTCCGCTGTGTAATGCGAAAACTTCGCAACGTAAAGGAGCCTCAGGGGTTTTCTGGGCGTGCTCCCGTTACCCCGAATGCAAAGGTACGGTGAACATTGGTACAAGCAAGAAAAAAACGCCGGGCAAGTCAGCCAAGCCGCGAGCCGCCACTGCCAGAAGCAGCTGAAAGGCTGGTTATAGCGGGGTTACAAATGATGTGCCACAATGGCGCTATTACCAGTTCCACCCCGCTGGTCACTGACGGTCATCAGTGACACCCAGGAGAAGTCGGCCTTGCCTTCATTCTCCTACCCCAAAGTACGCAAAGCATCGGGAGGGGCGTACAGATCTTGTTGTGAATTCTCCCTGTGTCTCCCTGTTCAGTAGCAGACACGCAGCCGTCTAACTCGTGAAAGCGGGTTCATAGGCACACAGAGTTCACAGAAGCTTCGATGCATAGTCGTCTAAGGGCCGCACTGGTGTTGCGGTCCACTTTTTTTTAAAACTCTCCCGACTCTCTCGGAAGGTAACCTGGTCATCTCGCAAAGCTGGATGACCAGGTTACCTTCCTAGGTAGCCACTTTTCGCTACCGGTGCCCACCGGTGAAAAAACGGGCTCCCTTTGTGCGCGAATGCGTGCCTTTTGATAACTGGCCCCAGCCACGACAATGGGCCGGGTGATGTCGATGTAGCAATGCGTGAGATCAATGCCCAGGGATCCTCGCTGAGCTAGCGCTCACAGGTGGCAAACTTTACACGTTGTAGCAAAGTACACATCGGCTGAGAGCTATCGTCATGAAATTAGATAGCTCTCAGCACGATTCCCACTGAGCCAGCTTTCGAAAATCATGGCTTCTCCAGCCAGATGAAACGCCTGTTCGCGTGAAATTCCTCCAACGTATTATTGATTTGTATGAATAAAGCAAGCTCTAAGTACGCCTCGCTTTTGCGGGGCTAAGTCAGTAAGGAACGCTGTATTTTGCGTTCGTCAATGTAAGGAATGAACATGAGTATATGGAAGGGAGTGCTTGACTGGATGATCACTAAATTTGCATCAAAGCAGTCTCCAGTAAGACCAGAAACGGTTGAAAACCAAGCGGCTCAGGCAGCCTTAGAACTCGCTGCAATTCTCAGGGTGGGGGGAGCCTTGGAGCATGACGAAATCCCCATGATCACACGTCGACTGCAGTCCGTGGTTGATGCAACAAATGCGGTGGTGGCTGCCTGCGAACCTATTCAAGCGGAAGGAAGATACTGTCGTAGAGAGCTCTGAAACAAGCATCTCATGCTGATCGTGGTCAAACCCGACAGCTCGTGCTTGACAAGCGTTCACAGAATTCACATTCTCAAGACATGTACCGCTGACGTTGTCAGCAACATGCCCGGGTAGTCAGGATCTCAAGACTACGATGCGCTCCACGCATTGATCCATCCCCAAGTTCGCAAAGCTTCCGGAGGCGCGAACGATCGGTGTTGATTGCCGATGGATGCATATTCTACCTTGCACTAAATGCTCTGCTCTACTCGGCTTGGCCGGAACATGTGACCTATTTTTCATACCCTCGGGGAAGCCTTTCCCTTAGGGAGGAGTGTCTCCGTTTTCTGCTGTTTAAACGGAGATAAACCATGTCAAATTATGCGGCTATATACTCATCGTCTCAAAATTCTGAAATCACCAAACGCGTTGACGTACTTTACGGCGAAGCATGCCGTGAATATCCGACATACGAAACTCTGGTCTTTGAGCATTTTTGCTCTCAGATGATTGAGACTTTCGGCGATGACGAACTTGCGCCAGAAGCGGCAGATGCATTTAGCTATGCACGCTCGGACTATGATTATCGTTCCCCTTCAGAAATCATGGCGGCAAGGGAAGTTAATCGGAGCCATGGAATCTGCAGCCACGGCCTTACTGAAGACACCTGCCCATGCGGTTGTTTTGAGTTCACAGGGCAAGAGGTTTACGAGGACTATGGCCCTGATGAATGTGAACCAATGGATGCTGATTGCTTTGTAACAACTGATCCTGCCCTCGAAATGAGTGATGAGGAATGGGAGCTTATGAACGAACAATGGCGTCAGCAAGAAATTTTAGAGGCTAGCAGACCAATACGCACTTTCCTAAAGACTTTGTGTATCAAGGCCTTGAACTTATCAACGATCCGTCAAAGGTAGTCAGGATCTCATGACTACGATGCGTTCTACGCATTGATCCAACCTAAAGTTCGCAAAGCTTCCGGAGGCGCGAACGATCGGTGATTTATATGCCGATGGATGCACATTAAACGCGTCACTCACCCAGCGGGGAATCACTCCCCTACAGGGCGGTGTTCTCCGCGATATTCCCTGGAGAAACATCATGAGTACAGCAAGCTTTCGTTTTGGCGTCATGGTCGGCACTGCATTGCGTGAATGCATACGTGCGGTCAACCAAAAGCCAAAACCTGCAACAGTCCATGTGGTAACAGCGCAGTGCAGGATAATGCCTGAACCTGCGATGACCCACGACGAGTGCGAAAACTACTGCAGCGTGCCCGCCATAGTGCGTCGCAAAGGGATCAATCTTCGTGATTGGTATGAGGCTAATACGCAAGAGGCTCAAACCAAACCGGTGAGGAAAGCCCGTAAATCTCGCGCATCTCAGGTGCCTGAGACGTCCAAAAAGCAGAATGCTGACCCAGCAGTTAAGGCCCCTGTCATGGGTTCGTTGGACCAGCTCATTGCTTGATTATCCCCGCCCCCGAGAAGCCCCTCATTCGTTGAGGGGCTTTTTTTCATTAAGAGGGTTGACAAGCGAATCGCCCTTAAAGGATTCTAAACCCATGTACCGCTGACGTTGTCAGCAACATGCCCGAGGTAGTCAGGATTTCACGACTACGATGCGTTCAACGCATTAATCCAACCCCCAGTTCGCAAAGCATTCGGAAGCGCGAACAGTCGATCAGATGTCTGATTGATGAATGCACATTGATTCACACACCCCACCGGGACCTTTCCCGTCGGGTTGGTCTCGTGCTCAGCAGGAGACCTTCATGAAAAGCAGTCTTGCGCTTTACCAAGCATTGATTTCAATCGATGTAACGGAAGATCGCGCCGCTGCAGTCGTCGATGCTCTGGAGTCGGATATGCAAACGCAACTCGCGACCAAAGCCGACATCGATAAGCTCGAGTCCCGACTCGAACTGAAACTCACCATTCGTATGGCTGTCATGCTGACTGCTGCCGTAGGCATTATGCTTACAGCATTCAGATTCATGCATTGATTGTCATAAAATTCGCTCTACCACCCATGCGGGAATACCTTTCCCCTTGGGCGAAGTGTATCTCCGCTTTGAACACTCAAAACTGGAGATACATCATGAGCAATTCTACTAACGAATCCAAATACTTCGACCTGCACACTACTGGCATTGGTTATCTCAACCGCATTCGTGAAGTGAAGCCTCGCAAGGGTAATCCTTTCATGGCTGTCACCGTTGCCGCCCTCAAAGGCAGCACAGAATCGGTTGAATACACATACATCGATTGCAACGTGGTTGGTGCTGAAGCTGATAAGCTGATTCGCCGTTGCCAAGAAGCAGTTGATGCAGACAAGAAAGTTCTTGTGAACTTTCGTATCGGTGATATCTGGGCTGATGTTTTCACTTACAGCAGTGGTCCAAAGCAAGGTCAAACAAGTGCCAGCCTCAAAGGTCGTCTCTTGTACATTGCCTGGATCAAAGTTGACGGTGAATACGTTTATCAGGCACCTCTAAAAGAAGAAGCACCTGCCTCTTCTGAAAGCCAAGCGCTGATCACACCTGCTGAAATTCAATCTGAAGCACCCGCTCCAGCTGAATCAACAGCGAAAGTTACTCCTGCGGCTGTTACTCCCTCTGCAAAAACACCAGCCAAACCGGCTCGTGCAGCACGAGGACAAAGACAAGCTGCTTGATAGCAATTTTACAAACTCAAGGCGCCCTTTAGGCGCCTTTTCTTTTCTCCACTGCGTAGGTAACGAAATCATGAAATCCGCCATCGCTGTTCTCGTATTTACGCTGCTCAGCATTTGTTTTTTTGAGTATGGACAACAGTTCGCCTCACAACTATCGACTCAAATCGGTGCCTGTGGACTGGTAGCCGCTTTCCTCTCACTCACAATCACTGCCTTCACTTCTTGATACGCAGTCTTAATACACACCCCCTAAGGATCCCCATCCTTAGGGACAGGGGACTCACACATCGGGCTCCCTAATGTCTCAGAATCCTAACCGACTGCCACTGCTCATTGAAATTGGTCTTCTGGCGTCCAGAGCGCTTACGCAAGAGCGTATTGATCATCTGGTTGTCGCAGGCGAGATTACACCGCATAAGACCGCTGACGCTCATTGGGAGGCGGTCATCGACAAGTTGGAAGACTTGGTACTCATGGATCACATCGACAACTTTAATCCGAGCCACAGTCCGATACTTGCTGGTTCGGGGCTCTTAAACTCGTACTGGACACTCAGGCATTGGAAGGAACTAGCCGAAAAGCCTGATTGCTGACATAAACTCACAAAGATTCCATACCAAACGTTCTCAAGAACGAAAACCAACCTGACCGGGTAATTCACCTCCCGGTCGGGCCAGGTGGTTGCCCGCACCTGGAGAATTACTATGTCCATCACCATAAATCACTTGCCATCCACTTTGCTGAAGCTGCCTGTTGTGCTGACGCCTTCCGCTTGGAAAGAGTCTGTTCATTTGGAACAACCGTCACACATTGCGGAGATCGGCACTCGTCTAGGTGAAGTCGTACTCGAAGCCTATCGCGAGCTGCATCTGCAGCCAGATGAGGTTCAGATCGACTTCGGTATCTATCGTTTTCTACCCAACGGGGACCGCTCGGGGCGTCATTGGCTCGAACTGAGACTTCATCGGATAGATGCCATAAACGGCAGTCCCTACCTTTGCATTTCGCTTAGAGCTGAACAGCCTCTCAACCTCTTCTGACCCAGTCGTCAACCTGAAATCACGAACAAGCCCGAATCTTCGGGCTTTTTTTCGGGCTTCCATATAAGTGGCCTGCCCGATAATCCGGAGTAGTCATGATCAATCTGCCCGGCTATTTGGCCATACGCACCATCAGCGGTCGCAACGGCGCTTTCAACGTTGGGCGACTTTCGACGTCCATTGGTGAGTTCGTTATCAAGGACGCGCTGCTGGACCAGTACCACGAGGGCAAATATCGAGGTGATTTTGTGATCACCGAAATTCGTCCCTCCTACTACACAAACGGCGGCAGATTAGTGGTCGAAGTCCGCGCCAGGCTGGACAGTATGTCTTTGGACGATGTGGCTAACCTGAGCGCCGACGAGGCTGACAGGCTGTCCAACAACGAAACTGACCCACTCGACGAAGAAGCATCCAGCGGCTCGTCGTCAAACAGACCTCGTCCGGCTATTCAAACAACGTCGAGAAGATCAGTTTCCGCTGACAGTGACGCACCGTTTGGGATGACGAGATCCGAGCCTGAGAAACAGGTCACCGCCCATGAGGCTGATGCAGAGCTGTTCGGCACGATCTGGCCAATTGGACGTTCAGTCAAGCTGGACACAACTGTAGACCGTAAGCGTCTGCGGCAACAATGTGTTCGCCTTGGCGAGCTCGGGTATGAACTTGACTTCAAGCTGCAGATTTGGAATCTCAGCACTGATTGACCTTGTTTAGAACTGAGCGTTTTCTATTTTCACTTCCCCTGAGGGCTCCCTCATGGGTGCTCCTCATTACTGACTGAAGGAGCATTACATGCACCCACTTTTCATGAATCTCAAGAAACAGATCCTGGACACCATTGAGGATCAACTCACCAACAACGAAGAAGCCCCTGACGCAGAAATCTGGAACATTCTGGTCGACGAACTCGAACTGACCATAGAACAGGCGGACGCGGCCATAGCAATGCGACCGCGCTTTCGATGCGAAATATTCATTGCGGGGCAAAGCCCGTTATATCAAACAAACACCGTAACCTTCGATCCGCATCAGAAAAAACTCGTGGCTGCTGAGCCTTTGAGTTTCGATCAGATCTTAGAGATATACACGATGCTGTTGAAGAGTCGACCGGGTTACCGACTCAAACTGGGGGCTCACTGGGCCGCTGGTTTGAACTCAGAGGGTGAGCTGTATTGCACCCATCTAAACCCATGCGACAAAAACATCATGTTTGAAGTTTACGACTTCGACCGCGATGCGTTCGTTGATGGTCGCTGGCAGTATGAGACAGAAAAACAAACACGGGCGGCAATCGAAAACCCCGTATTTATCCGCTAAACACATTGAATCCCGAGGGGCATCACCGCCCCTCAGGGCGGTTCCCCTCCTGTTTTGGAGGTCCTAATGCCGAACCGCACTCAACTCTTTCACATAGAAGAATGCCCGGATCTGTACGTCGACGCGTGCGTCTGTGACGAGCAGCGAAACCTGATATTTATCTCAGCCTGGGGCCGCGACACGGCCATGCAGGAGTTTCTGGCCAGGCTAACACTCGGTAACTCCGAGAACGGCTTGGACCAGTTCCACATTGTCATGAATGACCAACGCATCCCGGTGTTCCCTGATACGGATCTGTTGGAAAAACGCACCACTCGCCAGCTTCGCGGAACGCTGTTCGGTAGCCTGCTGCACTTATGGCTGTTCGATCAGCGTTGCTCGCAGCCGGATAGAGCAAACCATTCTGCTTACGCGCTCATCAATCAAGCCCAAGACCCGTTCGATAAGTTGTGGCCGCTGATCGTAGACACTTGCCCTCTTCCTTTCCTTCCACATTGGCGTGAGCCGGTGATGGAAGTCCTTACTGAGCACAACATGTTGTATCCGCTACCGGGAGCTATTGGCTCGGTGACAGCCTGGCGTTTGTCGCTGCAGCTGGACGTGCTCGAAAAAGTCCTGGGCGAACTCATTCGCGTAGGAAAACTCACCACTGAAGTTACGGCGTAGTTCACGCCACCAGTCTAAGGAGCCAACCATGGCTTTGATGTTCTCACGGCTTGCCCGTAATTTTGCACGCAACGGCTATTACCCCACTGACGAACTGACTCTGGAGCGCACTCTGCAGGCCTTGTTGCCGGCGTCCTCGGGACGGATGCGGATTCTTGATCCCTGTTCGGGAGAAGGAGTGGCTTTGGCTGAGGTCGCACACCGACTGGAGCGAGACCGAACAGAGGCGTATGCGGTTGAGTACGACAAAGAGCGCGCTGATCATTCAAAAACGTTGCTGGACCGAGTTCTGCAGGGTGACTTGATGGACACCATGATCTCTCGACAGTCCTTTGGACTGCTCTGGCTCAACCCTCCCTACGGGGATCTGGTCGCTGACCACTCCGGCGCTTCACAGTACCAGGGTAGCGGGCGCAGAAGACTTGAGAAGGTGTTTTACCAAAGGTCACTGCCGTTGCTTCAGTACGGAGGAGTGATGGTATTCATCGTTCCTCACTACGTGCTGGACGACGAGCTGTGTGGCTGGCTCACCAATCACTTTACCGGGCTGCGGATCTGCGCTGCGGTAGACCGGACGTTCAAACAGGTCGTTATATTCGGGATCAGGGTGCGCCGTCAGGATCTGGCAAGACCCCGGGAAGTGGCTGCGATGCGTGAGCATTTGCGGGCAATCGGATCTGGGGAGCAAGCTGCTGATCTGCTACCGGCCTCTTGGCCATGGGAGCAATACGCTGTGCTACCGATCGCCAATGATCTGGAACACTTCTACCGAATCACCCTTGAACCAGATCAATTGGGTGAAGAGGTTCTTCGTCTGAAAGGCCTATGGCCTGATTTCACGCTGAACTTTGGCCAGACTGGCGCTCATCCGCGCGCGCCCGTGAAGGCACTTTCACGGTGGCACTTGGCGCTGGCACTTGCTGCTGGAGCCATAACCGGTGTGGTGACCTCTCGTTCTGGACGTGTCCTGGTGCTCAAGGGCGACACTTACAAGGATAAGGTTCCCAAGACCGAATTCACCGAGGACGAGGACGGCAACGTGTTTGAGACTCGGATCTTGACTGATCGTTTTGTGCCAAGAATTCGGGCATGGGATATGACGCCAGGCTCATCCTATCTAGGATGCGCACTGACCATCAGCTCGGATGCGACAACACCATCTGCACACACAGCTACCTCAAACACTGCTGCACGTAGTCAGGACGCTTCATTTGAACTTGGCCGTGTGATGCTCACGCACAGCGTTCAAAGTCTGCTTCACAATAGCTCTCTCGACGTGAGGCAGTACCTGGGCCGTCACGCGACGGGCGATTGGGGCGAGATTTCGAACGACGACTGGGACAGCAACCAGCAAGCACTGAGCGCTGATGGCCGAGTGTTCTCCGGGTATGACATCGACGCAGAGGATGAGACCAGACTCTGGATCATTACCGAGTCTGATCGTTCAGTAACAACAGTCATGTTGCCATCTGACTACTAACAAACCTTACCAAGACCTTTAAATCATCTAACCGCACCTCAGGGTATGAACAATACCCTTGGTGGTGTCGTGCATGCCCTGTTTACCCCATTAGTGGAGAAACATCATGAACGACCTACCTTTGTCTTCGCCTGTAGGCCACCCTCGTGTGCCAACTTTGAACATTGAGCTCACTGAGTTTATCGAGGAGTTTGGTGACGAACTCCTCGAGTCACTCAACCGCTCGAATCCACCGGTCTATGCCGGCATCGACAATCCGGCTCGGCAGTGGGTGCTGGACGGCCTCAAACGACAGCCCTTCCCTGCCCAGGCTCAAGTGGTCCAGGCAATTGCCGCGCTTTTGCTCGATCAGAATGAGCAGGCTGGGATCATTAATGCCGAGATGGGTACAGGCAAAACAATGATGGCCATCGCAGTCGCTGCCGTCATGCATGGAGCTGGTTATCGCAGGACGATGGTCATCGCTCCTCCGCATCTGGTCTACAAGTGGCGGCGCGAGATCCTCGAAACCATTCCTGACGCTCGTGTCTGGGTGCTTAACGGACCGGATACCTTGGTCAAGCTGCTGAAGCTGCGCGATCAACTGGGAAATACCTACGACGGACGTCAGGAGTTCTTTATTCTCGGCCGCGTGCGGATGCGGATGGGGTTTCACTGGCGTCTGGCCTTTTGGCAACGACGTGCCGGCGGTGGAAGGAGCCTGGCAGCGTGTCCAGATTGTGGACGTCTGCTCCAGGACCCGGAAGGCAATCTGATCACCGCTGAGGAATTTCAGCGTGAAGAGCGACGTCGACGCTGCGAACACTGTGATGCGGCTTTATGGACGCTGATGCGTCCGGGAAAATCGGATGGCGGCAGCCGCCGCAACACGATCCTTAAGTCGATGTGTCGCATCCCTACAATCGGACCTGTTCGTGCAGAACGGCTTTTATCTGACTTCGGCGAAGACTTTCTCGCCTCGATGCTTCTGGACAATGTCTCTGAGTTCATCAACCTGATGGACGCCAAAGGCAATTTCATCTTCAGCGACCGCCAGGCCAAGCGCATGGAGCGTGCGATGGCCAACATCGAGTTCGGGTTCGGCGAGGGGGGTTACCAGCCCACCGAGTTCATCAAGCGCTACCTACCTGATGGGTGCTTCGACCTACTGGTCGTGGACGAGGGGCACGAGTACAAAAACAGTGGATCTGCTCAAGGCCAGGCTATGGGTGTACTTGCAGCCAAAGCTCGAAAGACTGTGGTGCTGACCGGCACTCTTATGGGCGGCTATGCAGACGATCTGTTCTACCTACTGTTCCGGATCCTCACCAGACGTATGATCGAGGACGGCTATCAACCCAACGCGCGAGGGAGCATGGCACCGGCTGCAATGTCCTTTATGCGAGATCACGGGGTATTGAAGGATATCTACACCGAGCGAGATGGCAGTTCTCACAAGACGGCCAAAGGTAAGAAACTCTCCGTGCGGACCGTCAAAGCTCCAGGGTTCGGCCCGAAAGGCATTCACCGCTTCGTTCTACCCTTCACTGTGTTCCTGAAACTCAAGGATATCGGCGGCAACGTGCTACCTGGTTATCGGGAGGAGTTCATCGATGTTCCGATGTCTCCAGACCAAGAGGCGGCTCACCGTAAGCTTGCCCAGACCTTGACCGTCGAGCTTCGGCAGGCGCTGGCCCGTAGAGATACGACGCTGTTAGGGGTGGTGTTGAACGTGCTGTTGGCATGGCCGGACTGCTGCTTTCGACCTGAGGTGGTGAAACATCCTCGATCCAGAGACACGTTGGCTTTCGTGCCGTCGGTCTTCGATGACGACGAACTCATGCCGAAGGAACAGGCCCTTCTGGACCTATGTCTTGCTGAAAAAGCTCGGAACCGCAAGGTTCTGGTCTACTCGGTTTACACGGGTACCAGAGACACCACAAGCCGCATGAAGCGGGTGCTGGAACAGTCGGGACTGAAGGTGGCAGTGCTGCGTGCATCGGTGGACACAGCCAGGCGCGAGGACTGGATCCTCGACCAGGTTGATCGAGGTGTCGACGTACTAATCACCAACCCGGAGCTCGTAAAAACAGGTCTGGATCTGCTCGACTTTCCGACCATTGCCTTCATGCAGACGGGTTACAACGTCTACACGGTGCAACAGGCGGCGAGGCGGTCATGGAGGATCGGACAGAAGCAGGACGTCAGGGTGATCTTTTTCGGCTACATCGGCAGTTCTCAGATCACCTGCCTGCAGCTGATGGCCAAGAAGATCGCCGTATCACAGAGCACGTCAGGGGATGTTCCAGAGTCTGGTCTGGACTCGTTGAACCAGGACGGTGACTCCGTAGAGATGGCTTTGGCGAGGCAGCTTATCAACGTTTAAAAATTGCCACCTTCGGGTGGCATTTTATTCTGCCCGAACTGGCGGTAGGTGCCTCAAACACAAAAGTCTTGACTGACGGGCCGAGCAAAGTTACTAGTACCAGTCTGCAATGTGTGACATTTCAACCACTAGCATCAGAAGTTGCACTGTAGGGAGCTTACCCGAACGTACCAATTAGCGCCGATGCTGCCCAAGGAAGAAAAATTGAACTACATCCAAGACATTAAAACAACATTAAAAAACTTCGCCACAGAAGATAACGATTCTTCTATAGTTTTGAAAGGGGCCTGGGGAACAGGCAAGACGCACTTATGGCAGCAAGTCGTATCAGCCGAAGCAGGACTCTTCAAGAAGCGCAACTACAGTTACGTATCATTATTCGGAATAAGCACTTTAAAAGATTTGAAGCGCGCTTTATTTGAGAATAAAGTCCTCCGAGAAAGTGCAGCATCACAACCCAGCGCAGATAGCTTTCACGAAAATCTAAAGGATTTAGCTGGTAAATCCTCCAGCTGGCTTCGTAAAGGCTCATCACTTCTGAACGACATAACCGCATTCGGATTCCGCGGAGTAGGACCTGCAGTCGAGGCGCTCCAATTTTTCAGGGTAACAGACACACTGATTGTGCTGGATGATTTTGAACGCAAGAGCTCGTCCCTACATGACAAAGAAGTCCTAGGCCTAGTATCTCTGCTAAGCGAGAGCAAAAACTGTCGTGTTTTGATGCTTCTAAATGACCAAGGACTTAGCGCCGAATACACCTCATACCACGAAAAAGTTTTTGACTACGAAATCAATTTTGAACCATCTGCCAGAGATGCTGCTTCAATCGCACTTCCCGAGACCCCAGAAGTCTTTGGCATTCTCAAGGAAAACTGCATAAAACTTGAGATTACCAACCTCCGACTACTTACCAAAATTAGGCGCTACGCTGAGATAATCTTAAAATCGATAAAAAACAAAGATCTCAAAGTAGTTGATCGAGCCTTTTTAGTGTTACCCCTAGCCATCCAATCAATTTATGGGGGGCCGAACGCCAAAGCCGAAATTGAGTTCATATTGCGAGAGCAATATAGGCCTTGGTTTGATTTGAACGATCCAGATCCTGCCATGCAAAAAAAGCGAGAGGAGCACGACAAAAAACTTCAATTTTTACATGACTACGGCTTATCAGCTATAGATGAGCTCGACATGTCTATTATTAAGCTTGTCCAGAATGGGTACGTTGAGCAGAGCAAGCTTGACGAGGTTGTTAAAAAATTTGAAGAAAAAATAGAACATGAAAAGCATATGCACAAACTCAGAGCGGCATGGGACTTTTATCACAAATCTTTTTTTGACAACGAGCAAGCTGTGATAGATGGCTTTAACGGTGCAATTCTTGAAGGCCTCCATCACTTCACACTAAGCGAACTCGACTCCATTACCGGCCTGTACTACGAACTCAATCGTGCAGATGAGATAAACCCGATAATCGAACAATATATGTCCACAATTATTCAAAAATTTAATTTTGAGGACAAGGAGGATGTGTTCCATTGGCCAGCATCCAGCTACCTAGATGAGAAGCTTAATGAGTACTTCTTGGCCAAATGCAGCGTAAGAAACCGCAACTTGCAAGAGCTTATAAGCAGCGCAATGGAATCAAAAAGTGGAATGCAAGTTCATGGGGCCATCGAAGGATTATCATTAGTCGACGAAAAAGAATACTTAAACTACTTAGCGACTCTAGAAAACTCTGAACTAACCAACATAGTTAGAATGCTTTTGAAATGCGGAAACGTGGTCACACACGACACGGATGCTCAAAAGGCTTACAAACTCACATTTTTGAAGACATACAGAAGCCTGCTGGAGCTAGCGTCACGCTCACAGCTAAACAAAACGAGAATGGTAAAGTTCCTGTCCTATGAAAAGCTATATCAACGTCTTGAATTGGAGATTAAGCAGCAAGAATCTGAAAAGTTATCGTCATCAGATTCCATATCCGAGGATTGAAATAACTGGCGGTGATGGGCGGCGAGGCTCAGCACTTACGGCAACGCATTCTAAGCCTGAGGCGAGGTAGCTCAGCTGGATAGTGATCCGTCAGTAGATTTGAAGATGCATGTGTTCCAAAAAAACCGTGAGCTGCTATCACATAGAGCTTACGGCGATCTAAACCTATTCCGACCGGAAAAGGGTTTCCTACTGTTACAAACCACATTTTTTGCGAACGTGCCTCACATCTTGAGTGAGGTCCTCCATGAAGCTGCCACTGCGCCCTTCTCTTTCCAGCACCACCGTCCTGCAAATCGTGGCCCTGATCGTCCTGATCGGCATGCTGGTCTACCAGCAGTGGCAGATTTTCCACCTGAAAACAGGTTTTGAATCAGCTGCGAACCTGGATACCGTAAACGCGATCACCCAGCGCATCAACGGCGTGGATGACCGGCTCGATGCCGCCAGCCAGTTGAAATCCGTGACCATCGATGACTTCAGGGCCGGCCAGCAGGCTCTGTCAAACCGCATCGATGCCGTTCAAGCCCTCCTGAAGCAGGTGCAGGAGGCGGCGAAGGACGCTGCCCAACAGGGTGCCTCGATGCAAGAAGTTGTGGTCATGGGCGCTCGGATCGAGGAGCTGCAAGTGAAACTCCAAGACCTGCGTGCGGCTAAACCAGCATCTGTTCAATTCACGGCAGCCAAACCAAAGACTCCACCCCCCTCCCGCAAAACAACAGCACAAACCAAAGTCCCGGAGGCTCCTCCCCCGTTTTCGGTCGTGGGTGTGGAGTACCGCGGGGGCGAACGTTTCTTGTCAGTTGCGCCGCCTGGCAGCACTCAGCTGAGTCAGCTGAATCTGGTACGCCCGGGCGACATGGTTGCGGGGAGCAACTGGCAGCTCAACAGCCTGGATGACTCCCGCGCCCTGTTCAGCATCAACGGCTCAACCCGCATCCTGCCCCTGCGCCCTTAGAGGTTCACATGACCGTTTACAACCTGCGAATGTTCACACTGACGGGAGTCATCCTGATCACAGCAGCTGGCATGGCCAACGCTGCAACAAACAGTTCTGCACAGTCCACCAGTAGAGAGCAACAGAGCGCCGTGCTGGACAGTCAGTCGCAATCGAGCGACGAGATGCTTGCACGAGACTGGAACCTCAGTCCTCAGGAATGGCAGCGCTATCAAACGCTGATGCAGAGTTCACGAGGTGTGTATTCCCCCGGGCTGGATCCGCTGACAGCATTGGGTATCGAAGCACGCAATGATGAAGAGCGCCGGCGGTATGCAGAGCTCCAGGTCAAAGCCGAGGCGCAGCGCACGGCAAAAGAGTTAGCGTATCAACGCGCATACGATGATGCCTTCAAACGCCTCTACCCCAATCTTATGCCCATCGCCAGTTCGGCGTCCCAAAGTGCGAACTCGAGCCCTGCCACTCAGGGCAACGGCCGATTGGCAGTGTTCGTTAAGGATGACTGCCCGGAATGCTCAATTCGGGTGAAGGCCCTTCAAGCTCAAAAGCAGCCGTTTGACGTGTACATGGTGGGTAGCCAGAACGACGATGAACGAATTCGCAACTGGGCGATTGTCTCGGGGATCGACCCTGCGAATGTCAGAACCCGACAAATCACCCTCAACCATGACGGTGGACGTTGGCTTGGCCTGAGCTTGGGTGGCGAGTTACCGGCCGTTGTGCGAGAGGTGAATGGGCAATGGCTACGTCAGTGACGTGGGCAGGCCTTGCCCTGCTGTGCTTCGCGTTGACAAGCCATTCAGCCGAGCTTCCCCCGCCGGCTTATCAACTGGCTGCCCACGCCGCGAACATTCCGTCGGAAGTGCTCTACTCGGTGGCACTGCAGGAAAGTGGGACGCCACTGCGGGGCCAGCTGGTCCCGTGGCCTTGGACGCTGAACGTTGCCGGCGCTAGTTATCGTTTTGCAACCCGTGCCGATGCCTGCACCGCACTTATCATCGCACTCGCGCAGGCGGGTCCCAAGCGGGTCGACGTCGGATTAGGTCAGGTCAACATGGGCTGGAACGGCCAGAGATTTAAATCAAGCAATCCGTGCGACGCGCTCAATCCCTACAAGAACCTCGATGTAGCTGCACAGATGCTCGCCGAACTGCGCGCGCTTGGCGGTGACTGGATCACCGTAGCCGGACGCTATCACCGGCCTGCCGGCGGCGCTCCAGCCGCCAATTACCGCAAGGCCTTTGCCAAACATCTCAGCCGGGTAACCGGCATTCAAATGCTGGTGACCAATCCATGACCCGATCAGTGATCCTCGGCGCAGCGCTCTGCCTGCCATTTATGATCTGCCAAGCTGCAGAGCTCACCGTGGTTGAAGACAAAGGCGGTGACTCAGCGTTGCCTTACTATCGATCTCTCAATCCCGAGCCGTCCTCTTCTGTCTCAAATCACCTGACCTCGCAACTGGATCCTGTAGCAGCACAGGGATTGCCGGTACGCACCACTCGAATGACTCCAGGGACAGTTCAAGGCCGAATCATCAACGCGCCAGGCCTGCAGCCTTTGTTCCTGATCGGGGACGATGAAACATCACGCCGATGGCTACAAGAGCGCGGTGCGGTGCTGAAGCAGATGCAGGCCGTAGGACTGGTGGTCAACGTGGCCACACAAGAACGACTTGCCATAGTCCGGAGTTGGTTGCCCGAGGCGCTCGTATCCCCCGCATCTGGTGACGAGCTTTCTCAGCGCCTCGGCCTGAACCACTATCCGGTGCTGATCACCCCAACTGCCATCGAGCAATAGGAGGTCGACTCATGGCTCATGATTACGCCATTGAATCACTGCTCAGGCCCGCCGTTGAGCTGTACACCGTGTACGTGTGCGCTGCAGGCGCATTCCTATGCGTGTTCGCGCCCTGGGCTTTTGCGCTGACGCCACTATTTGGCATCGTGACCTCTGCGGGCTTTCTCGCTTTGGGTTTAGTGCGTCTGAAACAAGCTTGGCAGGTGCTGCGCTATCGCCGAAACATCCGTCGACTGCCTCATTACACGATGACCAGTAAAGAAGTGCCGGTCAGCAATCAACGTCTGTTCATCGGACTTGGCTTTCGCTGGCAGCAGCGCCACACGCAACGGTTGATGGATACTTATCTGCCGAAGTATTCCAGCTACGTGGAATCCACCTCGTGGTTCCGGGCAGCACGTCGGTTTGAGGAAAGAGCAGAGTTTGCTCCCTACCCTGTCCGGCTTCTGGCCAGAGCCACATCTTGGGACGTGCCCATCAACCCAGTGCGACCTCTGCCACCCGTAGGCGGCTTGCCAAGGTTGCACGGCATCGAGCCATACGAGGAGAACGTCTCTCTTCCGTTGGGTGAGCGAGTGGGCCATTCGATTGTTCTGGGCACAACCCGTGTCGGAAAAACGCGCCTGGCTGAGTTGTTCATCACTCAGGACATTCGGCGGAAAAAGCACGGCCAGCACGAGGTCGTCATCGTCTTTGATCCGAAGGGCGATGCAGATTTGCTCAAGCGCATGTATCTCGAAGCCAAACGCGCCGGCCGCCTGAATGAATTTTATGTCTTCCACCTGGGCTGGCCTGATCACTCGGCACGCTACAACGCCGTTGGGCGTTTTGGGCGGATTTCGGAGGTGGCCACCCGGATCGCAGGCCAACTCTCAGGGGAAGGTAACTCAGCAGCGTTCCGTGAGTTCGCATGGCGTTTCGTGAACATCATCGCAAGAGCCCTTGTCGCATTGGGCCGTCGACCTGACTACCTGCAGATCCAGCAGCACGTGATCAACATCGAAGGGATCTTTCAGGAATACGCACTCAAATACTTTGATGAGTTTGATCCAAAAGCGTGGGACGCCATCGTTGCCATTGAAGGCAAGCTCAACGAAAAAACCGTACCGTTCAACATGAAGGGCCGTCCGTTTCGCGTGGTTGCTATCGATCAATACCTCTCTCTGACGCGCGTAGCGGACCCGGTCATGGATGGTCTGCGAAGTGCGGTCCGCTACGACAAGACCTATTTCGACAAGATCGTCGCCTCGCTGCTGCCGCTGCTTGAGAAGCTGACGACTGGAAGAATGGCGGAACTGATCTCGCCTGATTATCAGGACGTGAACGACCCGAGACCGATCTTTGACTGGATGCAAGTCGTCCGCAAAAAGGCCGTGGTTTATATCGGCCTGGACGCCTTGTCGGACACAGAGGTCGCCGCTGCCGTCGGCAACTCTATGTTCTCCGACCTGGTCTCGGTCGCTGGCCATATCTACAAGTTCGGTGTCGACGACGGACTACCGGGCGGCGTCCCTGGCACCAAAGTGCCTATCAACCTCCATGCCGATGAGTTCAACGAACTGATGGGTGAGGAATTCATTCCGATGATCAACAAGGGTGGCGGTGCCGGCATGCAGGTGACTGCCTACACCCAGACAATGAGCGATATCGAAGCGAAGATCGGTAACAAGGCCAAGGCTGGCCAGGTGATCGGTAACTTCAACAACGTGTTCATGCTGCGCGTCCGCGAAACGTCCACCGCCGAGCTGCTGACAAACCAGTTGCCTAAGGTTCAGGTTTTCACATCCACCCCGGCCAGCTCGGCGAATGACAGTGCAACGGGCAATACCGCGTTCACATCATCCAGTCATGACCAGGTGCAGCAGGTCAGCGTGCCAATGATTGAGCCAGCACACGTCGTCGGCCTGCCCAAGGGCCAATGCTTTGCGCTCATGGAAGGCGGCAATCTGTGGAAAATCAGAATGCCTTTGCCTGGCCATGATCCTGATGAAGTAATGCCGGCAGATCTGCAGGCCTTGGCGGAAAGCATGCGTCAGACGTATCAGGTGGGCAAGGTCGACGACACTGGCTGGTGGTCAGCGCCCGGTTATCAGACGCTAAACGAGTCGCTGCCTGCAGATCTGCTCGACGACTTCAAAAAAATCGCTGTTGCACCTGAGGATGCGGCATGACTCTCGGCGGGTTGAGCGATCGGCAAGGGGGCATCTGATATGGCGGACGTTGCCGATCGCGCGAAACAGCAGCAAGACCACGAACAGTCGTTCATAGGATCTCTCTTCACCCTGCCATTCCGATTCGCTGCAGTGATGTTCCTCTCTCTGGGGGGAGCCATCATCGTCGAATGGATCTGCATGTACTTCTTCTGGCCGGAGGCCGGTTGGCAGCATGCTCGTGCAATGCTCGATCATGAACTCAGCTGGCTCTCCAAGGGGTTCCTGCAGAGTGTGGTTGTTCAAGAGCCAGGCCGAACGGCGACAGGGCTGGTTCAAACCACATATGACTGGCTGGTGGTCAAGACTGGGCTTCAGGACTGGGTTCAACACACCTCTGATTATGCTGCGACAGGACAACGATCACGCGGTTTCGATATGCGCTACATGCTCGGCGTGGGAGTCAGCAAGTTTCAGGATTATGGCCTTGCGGCGCTCTACACGACACTGGTGTTTTGCGTGCGTCTGGTGATCCTGACCCTCGCAATCCCTTTATTTGTGATGACGGCATTTGTTGGTTTTGTGGACGGGCTGGTGCGCAGAGACTTGCGGCGGTTCGGTGCCGGCCGCGAGTCCAGCTACCTCTATCACAAAGCTCGGGCAACGATGGTGCCACTGGTGATCATCCCCTGGAGCCTCTACCTGGCTCTGCCATTCAGCGTGAGCCCATTATTGGTGCTCCTGCCATGCGCGGCACTGCTCGGCCTGGCGGTCAGCATTACGGCGTCCAGCTTCAAAAAATACCTTTAGGTGCCCTCCATGCAATGGACAGAAGAACAACTGCCGGCTATTCACTCCTTCGCAAAGAAGCTACTGGTCCAGGCATTTGCCGGTACCGGGAAGACAACAACACTTGTCGGTTACGCCACGCATAACTCGTCGGTCAAAATGCTGTACCTCTGCTACAACAAAGCCGTTGAGATCGCGGCAAAGAACCGTTTTCCACGCAATGTGACCTGCAAAACAGCTCACGGCCTCGCCTACGCTGTCTATGGCAGCCAGTACAAACACAAGCAGGCTGGCAACCTACGTTTGACCGACATCGCGAGGACGATCAATACCCAGGATTGGGAGCTGGCCAAAGATATCGTTTCTACCCTCAATGCCTTCATGGCCAGCAAGGATCTGGAGCTGCTGGAAGACCACTTTGTGCGATTCCAGAGCAACCGCACACTGACCTCGGTCCAGCAGCAGTACATGAGTAAAGCGCTCAACCTGACCAGAGACGTTTGGGAGAAGATGGTCGATATCAACGATCGCTCAGTCCCCATGACGCACGATGGCTATCTGAAGCTGTACCAGATGAGCCAGCCAGATCTGAGCCAGCGTTTCGGTGCGATTTTGCTCGACGAAGGGCAGGACGTGAACCCGGTCATCGCGAACCTGGTCCAGATCCAAACAATAACTCAAGTCACTGTAGGTGATCGGCATCAGCAGCTGTATCGGTTCAGAGGCGCTGTGGATGCTTTAAACAGCCCGGCGATGAAGGACGCCGAGAAGCACTTCCTGACTCAGAGCTTCAGATTTGGACCGGCTGTTGCCTACGTGGCCAACGTCATCCTTTCCTTCAAGGGTGAAAAGATCCCCCTGCAAGGCCTGGGACAGCCGACGTTGGTGAAACGAGCCTTACCGGACGATCTCCCTCACCGCACCTACCTGCACCGTACTGTGAGCGGTGTGATCGAGAACGCGCTGCGCCTGGTCAACCAAAACCACCGCATGCAGTGGATCGGAGGGATCGACAGCTATTCCTTGCGCGATCTGGAGGACCTGTTCTATTTCAGCCGGCATATGAATGACCAGGTCCAGCAGCGCAAATTGCTGACCGACTATGCCGATTACGACCAGTATGTCGTGATCGCGAAGGCCACGCAGGATCCTGAGATGCTGCGCTCGATCAAAATCATCGAAAACTATGCGGATCTGCCCCAACGGATCGAGCAGCTCCGTGCTGCATCTGTCACGTCGGAGCTCGATGCAACCGTGACCCTTACCACTGCGCACAGAGCCAAAGGGCTGGAGTGGGATTTCGTTGGGCTTTATGACGACTTTTCTGCAGATCCGCTCTCCCCTGACATCGACGCCGGCAAACGCGACGATGAGCTGAACCTTCTATACGTAGCTGTCACACGAGCCATGAAGATTCTGGCCGTCAACTCGCTGGTGATCGACATCATGCAGCGCTTCAAAGACAACCGATCCGTAATCGCGGCCACTGCGTGAGGCTGACCCATGACCACTTTTGAATACACCCAGACCTTCGTCCCACTCCCCTACAAAACCGTTACCAGCGGCGTGCTGATATTCAAGTCGACGGACGACACTACCGAACCGGACATGCACGGATATTTGAACAACCCTGAAACGCTGGCCGTGTTGAATCGCCACGGCAGAGAAGGATGGGAGTTGGTGAGCGTTCAGCAGATCAATCGTGGCCATGAACAAATTGGCAACCAAAACGCACAGGGCTGGGCGTTTGGCTACGCGATCAGCACCGGGTTTGTGTTCTTCTTCAAACGCAGCACTGCATCTTTAACTTCATTGGACAAACCCCCTCAGACCTAAAAAGGGTTTCGTACTGATTCCATCCGGGCCGATGGTCATGCTGTGGGCATAGATTCCTACAGCTTCCAAGGCACGCGACGTGAAAATCAAACTCCCCGCGATCAAACCAGCGTTTTCAAGCATCCAGATCTGCCTGTCTGCAGTCCTCATATGCACACCGCTGCTTTCCTTGCATGCGCGAGCAGCCGGCACGGCTTCCGAGCAAGCCAACGTGGAAGTAATGATTCGCCAGCTCAATGCGCTTGAGGCCGTCGCCCAGCGCAGCGCTGACCTGCCCAGTGAATCAGCCCAGCGCTATCACATGGATTACTCCAGGTTAGTCAGCGATATCGCACGCATTCGCCAGGGCCTGCAGGATTATCTGACTCCCTCCCGGGCACAGCCCCGTGACCCAGTCGAGATATCAGGCCAATACAACGTCAGCGGCGATCACACGCGATGACGATGTCCTCTACCCAGATCAGTGCCTTTCAGGCCGCTGCCGGCTTTTCACCGGCCAACAGCAACACGCTGTGGACCGGCCTTGCTATGGGCATCCTCATTCTGTGGGGCGTCTGGGTGTTTACAAGCATTTATCGCGGTTGGGCGACAAGAAATCTTGCAGCTCCGGCGGCTGCAGTAGCAGCTACTCGCTGGGCGGTGCTGTTCATGATTATGACATTCATGCTGTTGAGTTGATTTTTCCAAGGAGACAAAGATGATGCTGTATCGATTATTTTCCCAGGCAGTTGCCTTTTTTCAGTCCCGCCGCTTGATCGTCCTGATGGCGGTAAGCCCAGGTAGTGCTTTTGCAGTGCTACCAGCCGCGCAGGCCCCAACGCGCGGGACGGGCACCAGCTTCGCACAGACGATGCAAAACTACGCGTTTGATGGCTTCACACTACTGGGGTTGTGTCTCTGCGCTTACGGCATCGTGATGGTCGGACGCCATGCGCTGGGCGTCTACCACGAAATCCACATGGGCAAAGCCAAATGGGCTGACTTGGGCAGCACTGCCGTAGTCGGTGTGGGCTTGATTGGCGTCACGATCTACCTGGTCACTACAGCTACCAACATCCTTTGAGTCGCAGAGGCTTCCATGACTGAGCTCCAGCAAGATCAGCATGAAGACGGCACCCTGCGTTTTCTGCCAAGTCGATTGAACAATCAGCCAGTGGTGATTGGCGGTCTTACGGCGGACGAGATGTGGGTCACTGTATTCGGCTGCAGCGGCGTAGGCTTTGTGATTGGTCTGCCGCTGGCCTTCATCATCACACCATCAATGCCCGTGGTGTGCGCCCTGATAGGAGGAGTAATGGGACTACTCATCGCATCTCGGGTTTTGCGACGCCTCAAACGCGGTAGACCTGAGACATGGGTCTACCGCAGGTTGCAGCTGCAGACGGCAATGCTCGGTCCGACCTCATTCAACAAAGCCAACCTGGTCCTTCGATCAGGCAACTGGACTTGCCGCCGGAGCGAGCAACAATGAGTCGTTTCTTGAAGTTGGCCGACTCCCAACGTGCCCACATCAATAGCTTGAGGATAGCGATAGTCTTGATCGCGCTGGTGGCAGCAGGCCTTGGTTTTGGATGGTGGAGTTCGCCGAAGCAATTGACCGTTCACGTTCCGCCAGATCTGCGGTCTGGAAGCACGCGAATGTGGTGGGATGTCCCTCCCCAATCGGTATACACATTCGGCCTGTACATCTTTCAGCAAATGAACCGGTGGCCGGTCGACGGCGAGCTGGATTATCAGGCAAATATCACCCGCCTGGATGCTTACATCACGCCATCTTGTAAGCATTACCTTCAGAGCGATTTTGAACTGCGCAGGTCTAGCGGTGAGCTACGCAAGCGCGTCCGAGGCGTGTATGAAATTCCAGGTCGAGGCTATGGAGATTCGCCAGAAACCAGGACGGTGACCAACTCTATCGATGATTGGACTGTCACGCTCGATATCACTGCAGACGAGTATTACGGCGGGCAGTTGGTCAAGCGTGCCCTCGCGAGATATCCGCTCCACGTTGTACGCATGGACGTCGACCCCGAAACCAATCCCTTCGGTTTGGCATGGGACTGCTACAACGGCGCACCACAACGCATCGAGGGCAATGTGGAAGCTCCCGCAACTCCGTCGAAAGGAGTCTTCAAATGAGTGTATTGCGGGTAATCACATGCTCGACATTACTGGCGGTGCTGGCTGGCAACGCCCAAGTCGCCTCGGCAGTCGAGATTCTCCGCTGGGAGCGGTTGCCGCTGGCCATTCCTCTGCGCATCAATCAGGAACGCATCGTCTTCGTTGATCAAAATGTTCGTGTTGGACTCCCGCGCTCGCTGACTGAAAAGCTGCGGGTGCAGAGTACGGGCGGTGCGATTTACCTGTTTGCGAAGGAAGCGATAGAGCCCACTCGACTCCAGCTGCAGAACGCCAAGACCGGTGAAATCATTCTGGTCGACATCGCTGCTACAGAGGCATCTGCGGATCAAACGCCGCTGGAGCCGGTGAAGATCGTCGAAGGTGAAACATCATCCGCACGGTATGGAGGGGCTGCTACAGCACGCTCAGCCAAGGCCACTGCTAAGAGCACGGAATCAACCAGCCGTTCAAGCGATGAAAACGATGAACCAGAGGAAGTAGTCAAGCGAGAAACGCCCGTCCCAGTCGTCCTCACCCGCTATGCAGCCCAGATGCTTTATGCGCCGTTGCGCACCGTCGAGCCTGTAGACGGCATCGCACAGGTGAAGGTTGAGCGCAGCCTTGATCTGGCCACCCTGCTTCCCACTCTACCGGTGAAGTCCACCCCCTTAGGCGCATGGCGTCTGGATGATTTTTGGGTGACTGCCGTGAAGCTGCAGAATCAGACGGCGCAGCGCATCACGCTTGACCCTCGCGAGCTCATGGGCGAATTCGTCACAGCAGCGTTCCAACATCCTTATCTTGGATCACGCGGCGATGCCAGTGACACCACGACCTTGTACCTTGTCACGCGGGGACACGGGCTGACACAGGCGGCCGTATTCTCGGCGACCCAAGCAGATCCGCGTGCAGCGCAGGGAGCGAAGCATGAAAGGTAATCCGCTGCTCAAGTACCTGGTGATCCCATTCCTCCTGTTAGTGATTTTCGTCGGCATCAAGTCACTGGGAAGTGCTCCCGCACCTAATACCGAAACCCCTGCTCCAAAACTGACGGCTGAGCAAGCCAAAGCCCTTGGTGTAGAAGGCGATACGCCGAGCGACACGCTGCGCACGGTCGTCGCTGAAGGACGCGAGCTCAAGCAACAGGTCACAGACGTCCTTGCGCAGAACGCTGCCTACAAGCAGGACAACGAGACGCTCAAACAGCGACTGGCAAACATTGACCAGACCGTCGACCAGCGCCTTAAAAACGCCCAGGAGCAGTTCAAGCTGGATAGTCAGCAGCAACAGCAGAGCGTGCTGGAGGGCTTGCGCAAACAGATGGATGAACTGACCCGAATGGGACAAAACAATAATTCCAATTCGGATCTACCGATTGGCTTGGGTGTTCAGCCTGGTGATGGCCAACAGTTCAAATCGGAGACAAACGGTTCAGACATCGTTTGGATTGATCCACAGGACGCGACGGCCTTGGACAGCAACGGTAAACCGATCACAGCCGGCAATAGCGTCCCCGCGAGCGCCTACAGCTTTCCTACAGCCTTCGGCGAGTCTGTAGACCGAGGACAGAAAGCGCTCACGACAGGCGCTCAGTCTGTCCGCGATGACATGGGTGGCCAGCAACAGGAGCGTAAGAAGGTAAGACGTGCCTACACCCTCCCTCAAAACTCGACGTTGATGGGCTCGGTAGCCATGTCCGCTTTGATCGGCCGGGTTCCTGTTGATGGGACGGTTAATGACCCCTACCCGTTCAAGGTGCTGATCGGTCCGGACAACCTGACTGCCAATGGCATCGACCTTCCTGACGTAGCTGGTGCGGTGGCCAGCGGTACAGCGTCCGGCGACTGGACCCTCTCATGCGTGCGGGGGCAGATCAAAAGTCTGACCTTCGTGTTTACCGACGGCACTGTCCGCACGTTGCCAGCACCGGTTCAGGGTGGCAATCAACAGAATAACAACCAGAACAACTCTGGAGACCAACAACCCATCCAGGGTGGTCTTGGCTGGATCAGTGATCCATATGGCATTCCATGTATTGCGGGCGAGCGACGCAGCAATGCGCAGCAGTACATCGGTTCACAAGCCCTCATCACCGCAGCAGGCGCTGGAGCAGCATCGTTGATCAAGACCGAGGGAAGCACCTCCTCATACGTCTCGAACGCTTCTGGGACGCTTGGTAGCACCGGTTTGTCTGGCAACGAGGCGATGGGGAAGATCCTGACCCAAGGAGTCACGGACGTTTCGAGCTGGGTTAACAAACTCTACGGACAAGCGTTCGCGGCCATTTATGTTCTGCCTGGTGCGCAAGTCTCACTGCACATCGATCAAGAGCTGGAAATTGACTACGAACTCAAAGGCCGCAAGGTCAAGTACGCCTCAGGAGCGAACCATGCCAATGCCAACCTGGACTGATCACTTGGGGTCAGCGCGCAGCGCGCTGTTGTATTGCGTTCTTACCGCGGGCTTGCTGGCTGGATGCTCGACAAACAAAGAGCAAATGCTGCCGCATGGTCAAAACACCATGATGGACGTCTGGAACCAAGGCACGACCGGTTCAGCCGGGAGCGCTAGTGGGCGGCAGTTGCTCGATGCGCGCTCGGAGTTGCGCCGTCCAATCGATGTACGCGCTACCCAGCCCTTGCAGGACAGCGCGGCCTACACCCGTACCGCTCAAAACGAGATCTACAGCCAGTTCAAGCGACTGCCCAATCCGGATCTGGTCATGTACGTGTTTCCACACCTTGCGGGATCCGATCCAGCACCAGTCCCTGGCTACACCACTGTTTTCCCTCTCTATCAGCGTGTGCAGTACGCCATGCCTGGCGAGCGGGTTGAGGACTACTGATGACTCTTTTTCAACGGCTCAAAAGCCGCGCATCCCTCAATTCAGCTACGCAGACGGATATAGCGGGCTCCCCTCTGCTGAGCGAGCCTTCAGCGGTCGAATTTGAACAGCCTGATGATGATCTGGTTGAGGATTTGAAAGCTTCAGATCAAAACGATGTGGATGCTGCCCTGGAGCGTTACCTGAAGCGACTGGAGGATCAGGGCATACCTGCGCCAGGCGATTGGAGAAACCCAAAGCAGAAGCCTGCCACAGTTGGCGACGTCGCCGCGCTGTACGACGTCAAGCCGAGCTTTGTCGACCTCCTTCCATGGATTGAGTACCTGCCTGCTGAGCAAGCGATGCTGCTTGAGGATGGAAAATCCTTGGCAGCATTCTTCGAACTGACTCCGATCGGCACTGAAGGCCGGGATCCCGAATGGCTTCGCAAGGTGCGCGATGCCTTGGAGAACGCTCTGCAAAACAGTTTTGACGAGCTCGATACCTCACCTTGGGTTGTGCAGTTCTACGCGAAGGACGAAACCAGCTGGGATGACTACCTCCGGAACCTGCGGGAATACATCCGACCACAGGCTAAAGGCAGCCCTTTCTCGGAGCTGTACCTGGATCTGTTCAAGCATCACCTCGATGCAATCGCCAAACCTGGTGGTCTTTTTGAAGACACCACAGTTTCCAAATTGCCCTGGCGTGGCCAGCAACGCCGCGTGCGGGTAGTCGTATATCGCCGGGTAGTCGGAGATGCAGCTTTCCGTGGCCAAACCCCAGCCATGCACCTGGATAACATCTGTCAGCGCTTCACAGGAGGCCTGGCCAACGCCGGCATTAAAAGCAAACGGATGGACGGTTACGATATTCGACACTGGCTCCTGCAGTGGTTCAACCCTCACCCCGATCACCTGGGAACGACGCTCAAAGACTTTGATCGCTTCTTTCAACTGGTGAACAAACGCACAGAGGATGCCGGCGAGGATCTCCCACTGGTCACTGGCGACGACTTCGCGCAGGGACTCTTTTATCGAGAGCCAAAATCCGACAGTCAAAAAGGCTTGTGGTACTTCGATGGCCAGCCTCACAAAGTCATCATGCTGGATCGGCTGCGCGAAGCCCCGAAGACCGGCCACCTGACTGGCGAAACACGTAAAGGCGGTGATGCCTTGCATGCCCTGTTCGACAAGTTGCCTGAGGACACTGTGCTGGCCATCACCCTGGTCATCACCCCTCAGGACGTGCTTGAGGCTCATCTTGAAAAGCTGGCACGCAAGTCGGTGGGTGACAACCAAGCTTCACTACTGACCCGCGAAGCGGTAAACGATGCCAGGAAACTGATCGGTCGTGAACACAAGCTGTACCGAGGCAGCATCGCCTTTTACCTCAAAGGAAATGACGAAGCACAGCTCACCGCGCGCAGCATGCAGTTGACCAACGCATTGCTGGGTGCCGGTATGGAACCCGTAGCAACTGACGACGAGGTGGCCCCGCTCAACAGCTACCTACGCTGGCTACCCGGGAACTTCGACGTCAATCAAAAGCGAGCCATGGACTGGTACGTGCAGATGATGCTCGCCCAGCATGTTGCAAACCTGTGCCCTGTGTGGGGTCGCTCCAGTGGTACTGGGCATCCTGGCATCACGCTATTCAACCGTGGTGGGGCTCCACTGACATTTGATCCATTGAACAAGCTGGATCGTCAGATGAATGCCCACATGTTTCTGTTCGGCCCCACAGGGGCAGGTAAGTCTGCCACGTTGAATAACCTGCTCAACCAGCTCATTGCGGTTTACGCTCCCCGCCTGTTCATCGTCGAGGCGGGTAACAGTTTCGGCCTCTTAGGGGATTTCGCGAAAAAGCTTGGGTTGACGGTCAACAGGATCAAGCTGGCCCCGAACTCGGGCGTTAGCCTGGCTCCGTTCGCCGACGCTATTCGCTTGGTAAACACCCCGAGCCAGGTCAAGACCTTGGACGCTGATGACCTAGAAAGCTCTGACGAGGACATGAATGCCAAGCCCGATGAAGACGATGATGAACGGGATGTCCTCGGCGAGATGGAAATCGTAGCCCGTTTGATGATCACCGGCGGTGAGGAAAAAGAGGAAGCTCGGCTGACCCGGGCTGACCGCAGCGTAATCCGACAGTGCATCCTTGCTGCGGCCAGAATTTGCTCCGACGCCGATCGCACCGTCCTGACGGAAGATGTCCGCAATGCGTTGCGCGCGGCCGGGGAAGACACCTCGATTCCGGAGGGCAGACGCAATCGGATGCTTGAAATGGCCGAAGCCATGGACATGTTTTGCATGGGCGCCGACGGGGAGATGTTCAACCGTACTGGTACGCCTTGGCCTGAGGCAGATCTGACCATCGTCGACTTGGCCACCTATGCACGTGAGGGCTACAACGCCCAGTTGTCGATCGCTTATATCTCGCTGATCAACACCGTGAACAACATAGCGGAGCGTGATCAGTACAAGGGCCGTCCTCTGGTCAACGTGACAGACGAAGGCCACATCATTACCAAAAACCCCCTCCTCGCCCCTTACATTATGAAGATCACCAAAATGTGGCGAAAGCTCGGGGCCTGGTTCTGGCTGGCAACACAGAACATGGATGATTTTCCTCCCTCAACTGCACCAATGCTCAACATGATCGAGTGGTGGATCTGCTTGAACATGCCGCCTGACGAAGTGGAAAAGATCTCCCGTTTCCGTGAGCTAACACCTGCCCAGAAGGGCTTGATGCTGTCAGCACGCAAAGAAAGCGGTAAGTACACCGAAGGCGTGGTTCTTTCGAAATCGATGGAAGTCCTGTTTCGCGCTGTTCCGCCGAGCCTGTACCTGGCATTGGCCATGACCGAGCCGGAAGAGAAAAAACAGCGCTACGACCTGATGCAGTCCATGGGTGTCGACGAGTTGGGAGCTGCCTTGGAAGTAGCTGCAGATCTAGACCGGAAAAGAGGTATTGAACCCCTGAACATTACATTCCCAACACCCCGTGCATTGGAGAACCTGGCATGAGAGCCATGGATGCCCTGACTCAAAATCTGATCGACAGTCTTACCCAAATACTTCAGTGCCCGCAGGAAGACTCCCTGCTCGCATTGAAGGTCTGCGCGCCGGTACTGATCGAGCACCTACAAGTCGTCAAACATGTAGCAGTAGATCGCAGGGAGATTCAGTCCCAACTGCACAAAGCACTGGATCAGTGGCTTGAGCATCACCCTCAGCCTGAAAGCGCCCAGAAAGCTCTTCTGACGCTGCTGGATCAGGAGCTGCTGGCAAAACAGCTTCTCGACAAAGAGGCCTCCGCATGAAGAAGCGACCGTCGCGCCGGCAATTCCTCTACTGCATCGGTGCGGTCGCCTTGGCTTTCTCACCTTTTCTGCTGACCAAGGTGATGCAGAATAAGCCTGGCGTCACAGGTGACCCCGTGGCGCAGGCAGCCGATCAGAGGAGACATAGTGGCGGATGGGTTTACGGGAGCCGTGGCGCCCGTTTCACCATCGTCGAATATGCAGATCTGGAATGCCCTTACTGCAAGGATTACTTCCCACACCTCAAAGCCTGGGTTGATCAGCATCCAGACGTCAATCTTCAATGGCACCATCTGCCCCTACCGATGCATGAGCCTGCAGCGAGCTATGAGGCTCGGTGGGCTGAGTGCGCGGGGATTGAGAGAGGCAATGGGGCTTTTTGGCTCGCAGTCGAGCTCATTTATCAGCGTACTCGGTCGAACGGTGCTGGAACCGTTGGCAATCCGCAGATCCCTGGGCTTGAAGATCGACAGCGCTTCATTGATAACTGCGCTGCGAGTAACCCGTCTGTGCAGCAGGCCGTCATTAGCCAGGCTCACAAGGCGAGCCAGGACGGCATCACAGCCACCCCTACGCTGGTCATTAAGGACAACCAATCTGGTCGCTCGATCAAGCTGCAGGGAGCACCTGACGGTGACGTGCTGCTCTCCGCAATGGACTGGCTGGCCAGCGCGAGGGATAGATAAATGAATCCAGCCTTTGAACAAGCTCTGCAAGCGCGCTTGCTTTGGCTCCAGGTCCGTAGCTATGGCTCACTTGGCTTTCATCAGATGGCGAGGGATGCTGCCCACAAGGCGTACTGGCTCGTCGAAGAGCTTGCTATGACGCAAGCGCGCTGCGAGATTCCGTTCGCGACGTACGCATATCCATACGGTGCAAAATGTCCCATCATTCTCAGCGACGTTCCCAGACTCGCGGACCTCTATGAGCAGGCTTGGAGCCACGAAGCAGGGGTTATTGAGGAGGAGCGCGAAGAGGCTGCAGAACAACTCAGAAGGGAGCAGTCGAAGGCCTATGCCATCAAGTGTATCGAGCGTAACGACTGGAAAGCGCTGGACCTTCCATCGCCCGAACACCTATCAGAGGAGTTGTACGCAGGTAGACCGATGCGAGTCGATGGCCACTTCCTGGACTATGAGGACGGTATTGTATGGATGGACAATCCATATGGCGTCGAGGGGTGCTTAGGGGAGGAGCCAACAATTCACCTATGTCGCCAGTTCCTCACCAAGATTGCGAAGGGTGGCATGTACGGTCCAGAGCCTTAGCAAATTCGTAACCGTCCGGGCAACTCATCTAGCGTAGCTGGCTCTATTGTTTTACGAGATTGCGCAACGATGAAGCTCAGCCCTCAATGTCGATCAGGGACTGCCGGGCATCATCACCCCAGTCAGACCCGATCAAAGCACTTTCTCGTGCTATCAACAATTGAAACGCTTGAGATTCCTTTCAAGCGTTGCTGGATAACTTAAACTTGCCGACTACGCTGCGAAGTTCATTAGCGAGCAATGAAAGCTCGTCAGCCGTTACGGCGTTGTCCTCTACGCCTTCCATGACGATTAAGCTGCTGTTTCGAATGCCGATGACGTTGCGATTGATATCCTCTGAGACCGAATGTTGCTGCACCGCCGCACTTGCAATCTGAGTGTTCATGCCCACAATTCCGTCTACTGCTTCATTGATCTGGTTCAGGCTGCCAGACGCTTGGCTCGCTGCCTGAATGCATTCCCTAGCTCGGGTTTGCCCAGCTTTCATCTGTTGAACAGCGGCATCAGTAGCGCCTTGCAACTGTTGGATGATCCGTCGAATTTCTTCTGTGGAGTTTTGTGTGCGCGAGGCCAGAGTCCGCACTTCGTCAGCCACGACCGCGAAACCACGGCCTTGCTCGCCAGCTCGCGCCGCCTCGATGGCCGCGTTAAGGGCCAGCAGGTTAGTCTGATCCGCGATGGTACTGATGACCTCGATGACACCACCGATTTCTTTGCTGTGTGTCGCTAACGCTTCGACTTTGCTTGCACTGAGCTCCACTTCGTTGGCCAACGCCTCAATAGCGGCACTTGTTTCAATCATAACTTTCAAGCCGTCGTTAGACGCACTGCTTGCAGATTCAGCGGCACGTGCTGCGCCCTCGGTATTCTGGGCCACGTCGGCAACGCTCGCGGTCATTTCGTTGATGGCAGTAGCAACCTGCTCGGTTTCAGCCTGTTGTGAGTTCATTGAGGCTTTGGCTTGGCCTATGGAGATCTCTAGTCGCTTTGCCGCATCTGAGACTGAATGCGAGCTACGCTCCACCTGGCTCAGTGAGCCAGAGAAGGCCGTTACCATGCGGTTAAGTCCCTCGCCTACATCACCGATTTCATCGTGGCTGTTGATTCGGACGCGCGCGCTCAGATCGCCTTGAGCAATACGTGCCGTCACAGCTAGGAGCTCATCAACCCCAATCCGCAGAGCCTTGTAGATGCCGACGAACGCATAGAGCAGCAGTATCGCAATGGCGATAAATAGCTCAGTGCCGAAAGTACGCTCATTACTCAGTGTATTCAGACGCTCATCAATTCGAATTCGCAGCGATTCCTGGATCTGATCCTGAGCTTTGTAAAACTGAGCAACGACGGCGTTTCCACGCTCGCCCAAGGTGTTGGCATTCACGTTTGAGCGCTTGCTCGGATCAAGGTAGTCCACCAGGTCTTTACGCAGATTTTCCAGGTCGGTAATGGCTGTTGTTACAGACGGCTGAACTACACCAGATAATTTCGGCTCTTCTCGGCGAAGCAGGGAAAGGCTCTGCTGCAACTCTTGACGCATTAGCAGCTCCTGTTTCAACAAAGTCTGGGCAAAAATACGAGTGGTGTCGTCCAGAGGACGGTCAGCGCTAAAACCGCTGGCCAGACCGCGAATCTGTCCGACCAGATTTATTTGCCGAGGCAGACGTATAGAGCTTAGATCGATGAGGTACAACGAACCTGCTTCTTCGTCCAAAATCATGCCGGAAGTGGCCGTAATGTAGTAAACGAAATTCATTAGGTCGGTTAACTGGTCGTTCCACGCGGAAAAGATCACCAAAGGTGCTTCGCCTGCTTTGGCGCGTTCAACCAGCTGCACACTAGCGGTACGCAACGTCTGAACTCGGTCTGTCGTTGCCAGTTGGGTGCTAAATTTTGCGTCCTGCGCAGCAAGAGTCGCATAGGCATCGTTAAGCTTTTCAGCATTGCGTGCTGCATTGGCTACTGCGTTGGTGTCACCGCTGAGCATGCCGTGTGTCAGCGCCCTCTGAATCATGGTTAGACGCAGGATAGGGGTGACGTCCAACAAGTATTGTTGACCCACCTGTTCATGCTTGATGCCCGTGATGCTCGTGTTCAGTGAAAGCATCACCCGGGTGCCTAGCAGGAGCAGAGGAATCAGGACAATAAATCCCAAAATTGCGAATTTCATGGGGAATCGAACACGGTTGGTAACGAACAGGGCAGGCGCTAATAAATTCATCGGGTTCTCGATCACTCAAGGTCTGTGAGTGCTTTCTTAGGCGTTAAAAAGTGCCCATCTCTCATTTATGGTTATGAGGTAATGAAAGCATTCCAAGAGATCTTCCTCAAAAGCCGCTTACTCTCCTTTGTTACAGGATCGAATTGCCGCGCTTCTCTTGGTACGAAAACTATCGGCTGCACCGGGCGAAGCTGTAGGGAGGAATGCATGGATAACCAGCATAAAGGCTAAGTAGACCGGTAATGGCACCAGTTGGAGGTGCGTCCGGGCATCCCGTCTTGCGCAACTAAACCGGTCGCCACCTATGCGGTAGTAGCTCCGCAATCTCACTTGCCCGCTGCGTCGGCAGGCGCGTGAGGACGTCCTTCAAATAAGCATACGGATCATGGCCGTTGAGTCGCGCCGATTGGATCAAACTCATGATCGCCGCTGCACGTTTACCGCTGCGTAACGATCCCGCGAACAGCCAGTTCGAACGCCCAAGAGCCCACGGCCGGATTTGATTCTCGCACCAGTTATTATCGATCGGCACGGCACCGTCATCGAGATAGCGCGTCAGCGCTATCCAGCGTTTGAGACTGTAATCCAGCGCCTTGGCGATGGCCGAACCCTCAGGCACAAGCTGTCTTTGGGCGATCATCCAGGTATGAAGTGCGTCGGCGATTGGCGCTGCTTTTTCCTGCCGTATTCGCTGCCGATCACCCGGCTCCAGCTCTCGGACTTCTCGTTCAGCTTCGTACAAGGCCGCGATGTAGTTCAGCGCTTTTTCGGCGACCTGGCTCTTGTTGGTCACGTGCAAGTCGAAGAACTTCCGGCGGGCATGGGCCATGCAGCCGATCTCCGTAACGCCCAGTTCAAAGCCTGCCTTGTAGCCGGCAAAGTCATCGCAGACCAGCTTGCCGTTCCAACTGCCCAAGAAGGCTCGGGCATGTTCGCCAGCGCGGCTCGGGCTGAAGTCGTAAACGACCGCCGCCAGGTTGGAGAACTGACTGGTGGCATAGGCCCAGACGTAAGCGCGATGAGTTTTTTTCGCACCAGGCGTCAGCATTTGTACCGGCGTCTCGTCGGCGTGAACGACGTCGTGCGTCAGCACGGCTTCGCGCAGCGCATCAACCAGCGGCTGTAATTGCACGCCGCAGTTGCCCACCCACTGCGCCAAGGTCGAACGGGCGATGGGCAGCCCGGCGCGGCCGAAGATTTTCTCTTGGCGATACAGCGGCAGATGGTCGGCAAACTTGGCCACCATGATGTGGGCCAGCAGGCCTGCGGTCGGGACGCCTTTGTCGATGACGTGCGCCGGTACCGGCGCCTGGATCAGTGTTTCGCACTGTTCGCAGGCCCACTTTCCACGGATGTGGCGTTCGACTGTGAACACGCCGGGCGTGTAGTCGAGCTTTTCGCTGGCGTCTTCGCCGATGCGCTTGAGTGCGCAGCCGCACTGGCAGTGGCTGTTGTCCGGTTCGTGATGGATCAGTGTGCGAGGAAACTGCGGTGGCAGCGGTGCGCGCTTGGGTTGCTGGCGCACTTTGGCTTCGACAGGTGCCGGTTGCAGCGCCTCAAACTCGACTTCGATAGCGGCGATATCCGTATCGATCAAGTCGTCGAGCAGGCTGGCTTGATCCGGGCTCAACTGCTCGCTGCGCTTGGCAAACTTGAAGCGTTTGAGCAGCGCGATCTCGTGGGCCAGCTTCTCGTTGACCGATTTGTGATGAGTGATTTGCTTGTCCATCGTCTCGACGCGCTGGATCAACTGCGCCGCCAAGGCACGCAGTTCTTCAGGGTTTAATTGATCGAGATTCGGATGCGAAGTCATGCCGCCGATTTTGCCAGAGAGGGCTAGTGGCGGCGATAGACTGATGGGCCAATTGCGCTGGCAAGCAGGCCATGGCAGGCGAATTAGAGCACCGTGATGGCTGCTCCGGAACCGACGCGTTGCCAAGGCAAGCCGAGCACCAAGGCTTGAAGTTGCTCTGCATCCAACTCGACTTCAGAGCCGTGCCGCACGCCCGGCCAAAAAAAACGTCCTTGATTCAAGCGCCGGGCAGCAAGCCAAATCCCCAAGCCATCATGCACCAGCACTTTCATGCGATTGGCACGACGGTTGGCAAACAGATAAGCACAGTGCGGCTTCGCCGCACCGAACACCGCCACGACCCGCGCCAGCGCAGTTTCAGTGCCTGCGCGCATGTCCATGGGCTCGGTGGCAAGCCAGATGGAGTCGATGCGGATCATCGCAGCAGGTCTCGCAGGAAAGCAGAACACGCCGCTGCATTTTCTGCCGGCCAACTCACCACGACTACGCCTTTTGAATGCGGCACTTCGATTCGGATCGTGGCAGGAAGGGCCTGATGCATCGGCACCGGCGGCGATGTCTTGACCGGGATGAAGGCGGTTTGAAGTGTCAGGTTTTTCTGTGCATGCACCCGAATCCATTTATGGACGAGGTTTGCATTGAGGTTGTGGGTCAAGGCGACATTGGCAATTGAAGTGTCAGGTTGGGCGCACTCAGCAATGACCTGGGCCTTGAAGGACTTGGAATAGGAACGGCGTTCTTGTGGCATGGGCGTCCGCTTAAAAAGGCTAAAAATGGTGTCCACCTATATTTGGGTGGACACCATCGCCTCAAGCGACGGTGTCAGGAAGGTGTGTTGCCCGGACGGTTACGCAAATTCGCCAATGGCTAGCCGCCAACCTTTCACTCCCTGCTAGGTGTTAATAGGGGCGCTAAAAGAGTTCGGAAAAAATCGTACGCTAAGCATGCGACTTGTCAGGTTTTCCGGCCCAACAAGTTGACATACTGGTGAACTTGCTCCCGTCGCCGCGCCGCGCAGGATGCTGCGACTAGGGTCATGCCGACGTCGGCCGGTCATCCCGGGATCTACCTGTTTGTCACCTTAGCAACGTAGGTCCTCTAAGGAGCTATAGGTGTGCAGCTGAGCTAGTTCGCGGATCGCCCCGCTGGCAAACTGCATTGGGACCGGAAAGCTGAAGACAACTACGCTTTCCACTGTAAAATCTCCTGCGATACCAACAAAGGCACCCACTCGGCCCTGATATTCCCGCAGTACACGCACTCGGTCCAAGTGCTTTCTGAGCAGATCACGCTTGCCGTTTACTTCTACGTTGCGAAAATCGCTTAGCTGTTCGGCAATTTCCCCGTAGGTCTTACGAAACTGCAGGTCCTTGCACTCGATGATGAGGACCCGCTTTTGCTCCGGGCTCCAGGCAAGGACATCAACATCTCCATAGTCACGGTCCAGGCTTTGCTTCAAGATCTTGGTAAGCTTAAGTTCGGCTGCTGTCTGCCAGCCTAGTTCCGTCAGTCGAGCCAGCACCTTCGCATTGAAGGCCATACCATCTCTATTACGCGCATAGCCTGCGTAGCGTTTCATCGCGTTCCCCAAATGCCGGTCTGGGTAGCTGCCACTGTAGTAGCTCTGCACCGTCGCGGCGAACCCTTCACGCACCAGGCCGGGTGCAAGGATCAACATAGGGTCATCCTCAAGGTCGAGTTGGAAGATCGGTCGACGTAATGCGCTTAGCCGCCGACGGAAGCGCCAAGGATCGATATCCTTTTGGTCATACCCATGCGGTACATCGGCCCATGCTTGGCGGGGAACCAGCACGAAGTGCTCGAGTATCATTAGTCCCGTCTCGATCGAGTCCGCCATGGTCAATACCTGCGAGCGACGTATAGCGAGCACTGCCTGTTGCTGGTCGATCCCATAATCCTCGAGGGCATCCAAGAATCGCCGGTAAGCATCCAGGTCAACGCCAAATTCCTCCAGCCAGGCTTGGTTAAACTGACTGTCGACGTCCTGTTGCACGCTTGCCGCGACCTTTGGCTGTTGTAGGTTCTTGTCATAGCGTCGCACCGATGCCTGGTAGCGATAGGCGCTGGTTGCCGAGCCGTAACCTTCCATCACCGTGTCGATAAAATCCTGTTGCACATGAACATCGCCGAGCGGCCGGATGATGACAATCGGCTTCATCAGGTCCCAGCGGATTAAATCCGACCAGCCTCCAATGTGGTAAAGCCGCGACGCCTTAGCCAGCAATTTTGCCAAGTCCAATTTGCCTAGTGGTTTGCACGTGCCCAGAGGCGATTCGCACAGCGCCATTTCCAGCAGGTTTCGGCTTGGCTGGAAGACGGCATTGAGCCTGTACTCATGATCGCGCATAGCACTCAACGCCCCCGTCTGGTTCTGGCGCAAGGCCAGGACTGCTGCGGCTGTACGGTGCCAGCGATCCCGCGAAACACCCGCCACCTCATGATTTTCTAGCACTGCGCGGACCACGCTCTCCCTGTCGAAGCGTCGTAATTGCTCACAAAGATCTCGCTGCAGATGCCCGACTAACCGCCCAAAGTAGGCAAGGCACTCCGCCTTGCCTGTAATCCGCCCGCCGTGCTCGCGCCCGCGCACTGCCCAGCCCATGCCCAAGCAGTCCGCGGCGTCGTCCAGCCGAGTAATAGTGATCAGGGAACGACTTACTAGTTCGGTAATTGAGTCGCGATAGCTACGCACCGGAAATACATGGGCGTGCCGCGCCTGAGTGTTTGGCACGATCTGTGCGACAAGTGACTCGACCAGTCCAGACGCCGCCCCGGCAAGGGTGACCACGCCTTCCACGAAACCCCGGACCAATGCGCGCTCGGCTATGTTATCGGGATGATAGATAGCCTGATCGAGGCCTTTGTCGATTAAGAGCTCGACCGTCCGCAACTGTGGGTCCAGCCGACAGGTGATCGCGTCCCTGGCATCTGCCTCGTTGCCCCACTGGGACAGATCTCCGGCCAGAGGCGGGCATACAAAGACGCACCGCCATAAGATCGGCCCGTGGCCAAGCTGCTCTGCCAGCGCATGTTCCAGCACCGGCGCGCATCGGACCAGCCAGGTGGCCACCATCTTCCAACGATCATAGCTTTCTGTGTCCGGTCCTCCGATTGGAGACGCTAACTCACTCCACCAGCAGCGCTTGTTAGTCAAAAACGCCCCTTTAGGCCGCCCTGGCGCATTGACGCTTCCGTACAGCGGTTGAAGGTCATCCTCCTCGAAGTAGCTAGCCTCCTCTTTTCGAATCATAAACCAGGAGCCATCCACGTATTCCCGAGCGTGTTCGTCTGTGGCAAGAAGCGCCCGATTACGAAGATCCAGAAGGCCGTTTTGTGTGATAGATACCACAAGGCTGGTTCCACTAGCCTCGACCGGGATATCAGCATGCGGAATCATGTGGCCATTGAGCGCATCCGTCCACGCGTACATATTTAGGAGTCCGTTGGCGTTCTGCAGCCAGACGTTGCTGCCTTGCAGACGCATCTCCGATTCCCACAACCGCCATAGGTCCAGTGTCTTAAAACCATTAATATGGCTCAGCGTACAAAGATCGTGGATGGCGATCGCCTCGATCTTCCAGTCCGCTCGTGGCGGTGCGACGAACGACATGCCCATCCCACGCCCGACCCCACAGCAAACTAGCAAAGTGATGCCGCTTTCAAACCCCGCACTCTCGCTCGCCCGTTGCTGGGCTTGCTCCACGATCCGAGAAACATCGGGCGCGACTAACTCGGTCATCTTGTCAACGCCGGCGAAACCGCCATCGGCAAAATCCTGCAGGCTATCTAGCACAAACACCATGTTGAGCCAGCGGCCAGCGTCCACCATACGAGTCAGGTGCGCCAAAGGCGCTGCCTGTTCATTCGTGAACGACAGCGGCTGCCTAGAGGTCAACGGCACCGCATCATGTAGTAACTGGACGTATTCGATGGCCAGGTTGTATCGCAGTGATGCGCGCAAATAAGAAACGCTAAAGCTGCGCAGACACCACCAACGGATGGCTAGAGATACTGCGGTCGGCAACACCAGATACAGGGTATCGCCGACCATTGCCAATGGGCGACGCTCCAAATCAGTATTGCCGAATGATTGTCCGCTCAGCCCCTGCCTGAGCTGGGGAGTGAACATGAATGGGCGTAGATCTTCGACATCTACGTCAATTGCCCGCAAGTCTGCGGCAGTAAGTCCGACCCCATTACGTAATTCCGCTGCCTTAGACGCCATTCGCAACGGCAGGCTAGTGAGGCCCATTTCGGTACCGCGCAGATTTCGCCGAAGTCCCGCCCTTGAACAGAGCAGCTCCGACACCTTCAACAATGCGTGCCCTGCATCGGCTATGACTTTGAAGTTCCCTTCGACAGGCATATCGTCAAGTAAATTGACAAAACGTTGCAGATAAAAGCCTGCGCCCTCCCAGATGCCTGGGAGAATTCGGTAGTTACCGCGTCTGGAGCTGATGTTCTGGACCAGTACGTCCTCAGGTGGATCCTCCAGTACACCCACCGCACGACCTGCCACGTGAAAACCGTGCACTATCATTCCTGGAGGCAAAGATCGTTTACCATTGCCCGCCGCGATGGCCATGTGAATCAAAAGCTCGATACGTAGACAGTGTTTTTGGCAATCTGCACGAAGCAGCAGACCACCGAATGCGGCCGCACTTTTCACCGGGCAAAAACCGTCCAGCTTTTTAGGCAGTGGCGAACAAGCTGCCATTAGCGAACCGAGAGATTGTTGGCCGAATCCTTTCGCCATCTCAGCTAGTAATGAGCCATAATCCACTTGGTATGGGCCGAATTCCGGATCCTGCGTGTCCATATTCAATCCTTTGAAGCACCCGTTATAGTTGTGGTTTCGAGCAAACCGCTGGCCAGGGTGGAATTGCACAGCAAGATTCGGATGCACTATGCAAGGCTCGATTGAATAACGCTAGTAGGGAGCATGTGCAGCCTTGCGATAGGTGCTTGGCCAAAGCGGACGCACGCACGCTGCGCATGAAATCCATCGTAGCTTTGGAGAAAAACGCGCGTGCCCTTGCCCGCGTTTCATGTACTGGGTTGATAGACGGTACCGAACGTACCGATTCTGCCTATTGACACAACTGGCGAACTTGTAAGAGCCTGGATAGGTAACTTCAGCTTCAAACCCGTAATGAGGGCTACCTACTAGTGGCCTCGACGCAGCTGTCTGCGTGAACATCCCCAAAGCTCGCAAAGCAACCGGAAGCGCGAGCGGCCAACTGACGTTGGTGGCTGCACACTCCTCACTTCATCAACCCAATGGGAATCCTCCCATTGGGCCGGGTTCCCTTTTTTGAGAATCCTATATGAATACCTTCTCACTGCTCATCACCCCTAAGATAGGGGAAGCCCGCGGCGTCCCACGTATTTGGCTTGAGGGCCAAAAGCTTTTAAATGCCGGCATCGAAATAGGAACTCGTTTTTCACTCATCCGCCTAGAAGGACAGACCAGACTAGAACTCGTGCCAGCCACATCACCAGAGTTCAACACGGGCGATGTCACGGTCTCCAAGCGGGTTAAAAATGGAATCACTACGCCTCTCATCGAGATCCGGACAGCCCTACTCAGAAGCTTGTTTAAGGCCGCAGAGAAAGTCCGAGTTGTCATTCGTTTGGGAAGGATCGTCATCACTCCCCTCAACAATGACAAGAGGATTGAAGAGCGCCTGGCGCGACTGAAGCGAAAGCTCGATGAACAAGAACCACTGGCGGTATGCAGTCTGTTTCACGGTGGAGGCGTGCTGGATCGTGCAATACACGCCGGCTTGGCACGCTCTGGAATTGATACTTTTGTCAGGATTGGTATTGAGGTCGAAGATCAGTACCTGGACGCCAGCCTGCGCAACAACCCGATGCTTTGGCGAGACACTTCATTCGCAATCTGTGCAGATGTCCGGGACGTGCAGCGCGGCACGGGCACCCCGGAATGTGATTTGGTTGTTGCGGGCATTCCCTGTACTGGAGCCTCACGTGCAGGCAAGGCCAAAAACAAACTCAACTCAGCCGAACAACATCCATCCGCAGGCTCTTTATTCATAGACTTTCTGGACTTTGTCCGGTACTCCAACCCAGTCATGGCAATCGTCGAAAATGTACCTGATTACCAGACCAGCACTTCGATGGAAGTGATCAGATCTGTGTTGAAGTCATTGGGCTACCGGCTGTTCGAGTGCATCCTCGACGGAGCAGTGTTCGGGGCATTCGAAAGCAGGTCCAGGATGGCTTTGGTTGCATACACGGAGGGGGCTTTTGGGCCTTTGACACTGGATCAGATCACCCCTCTTCGCACAAAAGAGCGCTCACTCAAGGAGCTCATGGACGCTGTGCCAGAAACTGATGAAAGCTGGAAGTGCTATGACTACCTGGGACGTAAAGAGGAGCGCGACATTGCCACAGGCAAGGGCTTTCGCAGGCAACTACTAACACCTGAAGCAACCTCATGCGGCTGTATTGGGCGTGGGTACGCGAAGGCAAGATCGACAGAACCATTTATTCGACACCCAAGAAACCCGGCGCTAAGCAGGCTTCTGACGGTAGGCGAACATGCTCGCGTCAAAACAATACCGGTTGAAATCGTTGAGGGAGTATCCAACACCACAGCCCACGAGATACTGGGTCAATCTGTCATCTATACCGCTTTCGAAGCAATTGCGGCCACTTTAGGGAAGTTGATAACGAAGCTGCACAGAACTGCCAGACCGGCAGGTGTGATGGCGGCTTGAAAACGTCCGGCCTACCTTACGGGTAGCGCCGGGCTATCCTCGAAAGGATTTAGTACCAGCCATATCGCTTGTGGACTTTCCAAATCTGTACTGTGCATGCAAGGCAAATTACAGCGCAGATCGCCATGAATACGAGCTCCGGAGTCCCTCTACTGTCCCAGCCGGTCAATGCGCTGAGCGAGTCATACCCCAATGCTACCGTACCGGCCACAACAGCAGCAGTCCCCCCAAAAATGAGCACTAAATAAAGCAGAAACGTTTTCATCGTATCACCCTACTGTTTGTCCAGGTCAGCCGCCACCCAGCCTTTGGCACCATTATAGTCATCACCTCCAGCGGCGATGAAAATGTGGCCAGTTTCATCCACCGCGAATACACCTGGGCGCTCATGGCTCGCGTCGCGCAATGAATCCTTCCAACCGTACACAGTGCCTTGCCAGATCATCACTATGCCGCCACGGTGATCCTGGTTGATCTTTCGCCACTTATTGGCAGTTGCGCGCAAGGCTTCACAGAGATTGGTCATGCCTGAATTTCCTGTTCGGATAGGACCTGGCGGTAATAGGCGGTCCAGATTACTTACTCTGGACCACCATCCCACTTTGAAATGGCCACTTTCAATTCTGCATCAAGCATTTCGCATTGCTCATTACCCAGCAAATTCTCTGCCTGCAAAGCGCCTATCCAACCCTGAGCTTCAGCCGCAATGTGGAACATCACCTCACGGTCGCCAGCTATGGCCACCTGCTCGATGCGCTGACGGGCCCGTTCCAAGATTTGGGCAATCGGGTCATTGTCTTTCATCGTCTATTTTCCGCTCTGAGTGGGGCTATCGACAGCCGAATCGTTGAATCGGCTATCTACAAGCTCGGCGAACCGAGTCTGTTCGGAATCACTGATCCATCATGTCCTGCAAGTTGCCACGGCCAAGAATCAAACCGACAGCCTCCGCAGATGCGGCGCGAACCAAAATCTTACTATCATGCTTCAGCGCTGCACGCAGAGCGCGCAATGCATCAGCACCACCAGCAGCGCCTAGTCCCTTTGCGGCCCCAGCTCGAACTTCGGATGAGCCATCAGAGTTCAGTACATTGATCAGTTCAGCAACGAGTTCTTTGTGAGTAGCCATGACATTCCTATTCGTATCAACAAGTAAGCGAAAATCGCTTTCTACTTCTGCCACAATTGACCCCGCCCTATCAACCTAAGACGTGATCAACTGCCCTTGGCTCTGTTTACGACGCTCTACGGCACTCAGCATCAAATCAATGGCCTTCTCCAGATTCGCAACTGCATAGTCGGGACATGGTGTTGAGCTTGGCTTTTCAGGATCGTTGAGCCACGACCGAACTGTCCGCGCTGCGCAAGGCCGCGCTGTAACCGCCGCGATAAGCTTGGCGCTGTAGGCTTGGGTAATCCCATAGGTATCTAGCAGTTGCAGGTATCGAGTGCGATTATCCACATGCACCTCTTCTAGAGAAATAGGCAATGTTGCCTAGGCAGGCAAATAGGCAGTTCTGCCTATCATATCAAGGACTTTTCACGCAGCACTTCAAAGACCTCGCGCGCAAGGGCTGCCATCATCAGAAAAAATCCCAAGAGCAGAGCAATAATAAATGCCTCGCTGTAGGCCAGATCTGCAGTGCGCTGCCCTGCTTCTCCCAGACCTATAGAAGCCAAAACCGCAATCAATTGAGCCACTTCTAATTTCATAAGACGTTCCTTGTGTCTTTTTAGTGCAAAAGTCGTGCGTTCCTACTGGCCAGGCCCCGCACGAAGCGAGGCTTGGAGTGAAGCTGAGCGGCAGCCAGGCCGGCGGTAGGCACTGGGTGCGATAAGGTCTTTTCCTATGCAACTGCGTGCCCAGCAACAACAGTGCAGTGGTCAAGGGATACAGCACCCGAAACATCCTCCACCATGATAACCGGCTCGCAGCACATTACGTATGCCTTGCCCCGGGTTTTGGTCTTGATCTTTTCACCAGAGCCCAACAGCTCTTCGTAGAACACGGCCGCCCCTTCAGGGTGCGTGGTGTTCCAGTCGTGGCACTGAGCCTTAGCAGAAGTTTCCTGCTCACGCAGGGTCATGCTTTTGCGTTTCGGTAGAGGCATCGGGTCAGCCCTTCAAGGAGTTGGATGCCAAAGGGGCATCCTTCTACGGCCTCTGCCCCGCTTTTGAGGGCAGGGCTGGTTGTGTACATCAGCGATATTGGCTCAAAGAATGAAGGGCTCTTTGTTGCCCCATTCCTGAAAGTAATGTTGGAAGGTCTTGCGGTCAGTACCGATGTAACCCAATTTCACGCCCGGCCAGCGTGCACAAGCAACCTCAAATGCCACTTCCAGCGATAGGTGGCAGAGTATGTGCTCTAGTGCTGGACGTTTGATTTTATGCGGCGTGGAACTCACTTGCTGCCCTCAGTGATTCGATTGAATGAGGACACATTACCGTATTCGGAAATACTGTGGAAGCTTTTTATTTCCGTTATCGGTAATACTTTGATGCATCTTCAAGACGTCCACTCATGACCTGTAACGCTGCAGCCTTACGAGACAGCAAGCTCTGATTCACGCCAGTCTGCTGGATCGCATCGCGCTGAGACAGGCCGTCGACGAAATGCGCACGCAGCGCTGCCTCAAGCATCTCCCCTCTGATTCCGGTAAACGACAGCAGCACGTCGAAGTGCTGAGACGTGACCTTGCCTGGGATCAACCCTGACTCTTTGAGCTGTGACATCTAAACTCCAGACACACGGTGGACCAGGAACTTTACCGTAATCGGAAATCTTAAGCACGGCGATTGCGGAGGAGTCTGGACCTATACGCCACTTCCAACATCTACCTTAACCTTGCAGGCACGCTAGCAATGCTGTTTCCCTCAACCACTACCGCGCCTGCTGCTTGATGGCGGCCGCACGGCCCTAGCAGACGCCATCAAACCCCAACCGTCTCGATAACGGTTTCCTACTGACGACAGTTCATTAATCGCGTTTTCTGTACCTGACACCACCTGCAGGTACTGCCTAATGCCACCCTCCAGCCCCTACCGCCTCAGCGGCAAGAACCGCATGGCCTTACTGATCTTGATTGCGGCCATACAGGTCCCCCTCGCGAACGCGGAGACGTGGATCGTTACCGACCGGAACCACCCAGTTCAGGCACCGGCACATGTCCGGCTGATCCTCCTCGACGAATCCGAACGGCTCGAAGCCAAGCTGTCGGAAGGACTGCCGGCGAACCAGCAACAAGCCATCGCGATCATGCAGCAACGCCTCATGAGCAGCGATGCGCGGCGCTTGCAACGAGATCTGGCTTTGGCTCAACAAAACCTCGTAGACGCCTGGAGCATGGGGGTAACGAAGGTCCCTGCAGTGGTGGTCGACCGCAAGTTTGTTGTGTACGGGGAAACCAACGCTACGGCCGCTGAATCTCGCATTGCCCAGTGGCGCGCCGCCGCCAAATACCAAAATGCAACCGGCCGGGGGGAGGCACCGCGATGAACTTGCCAAAGCCTCCAGCATGGGCAGCCCTGGCACTGTCGATCACAACCTGGCCGGCAGCAGCGGGCACGGTGACATCTGCCACCCTAGTCGCCTCAACCCTGTCGCCTGACTGTCTGGAGTACAAGGTGGTCGGGATCTGCTACTGGCTGCTTTGCACCCCGTTTGGATGCAAGGTGAAGACGTCGACCAAGGTTCGTCACTTCGTTCCAGACGCCGTGGTCTCAAGCTATTCGAATACCGGTGAAAACCCCTGGATTGAGGTCTCTTCGTTGAGTTCATCAAATTCATTCGCCCAGGATGGCGGTGACGGAACCACCAATCACAACAACGAAGATAGCCTGGCTAAATTCAAAAACGCTGACGTCATAGGCCACCCCGGAGGAGCAACATTCAGTAAGTTTGCCAGCGCCTCGGGTTATGCCTGTCAGGGCGCTGCCACGCCCTACATGCCCTACCTGCTGAGCACTTTGAACACCGTCGCCTGGCGTTACGGAGTTCCAGAATCAGTTTATCCAGAAGCACTTATTCCCGGCCGTCGAGAGGTGGGGGGTCTGACGTCGGGGGACATGTGGGGAAGCGTCTACCCTCGCAGTGGTTTTATCCATCAAGCCGACGATTACAAGGCTGCATCCGTGATCGCGCAGCGTGCTGGTGACGTGGTCACTCGCAGTGGCCAGGTTCACGTCTATCAACCGCTTCTGGCACAGCCCCAGCCAGGCTACTGGCCTGCAGGAGAATTGATCGAGACCGACGCCACCACCGGTAAGTGGCAAGAGCTGACGCCGACCCTCAGTCAAAGCTGCGCGGTATTTCCAAACTCCCAGCCCCGTGTGCAGGCAACCGATGGTGGTTACGCCTGGGCGTTATGGCGCCCGTATTCCTGCTGCAAGCGGGAAGGACAAACCTTTCTTGGCAGTACGGACTTTCAATGATGATCATGAGGACTTCAACTATGCGCCGCGCTGCCTTTCTGACTATCGCATTCATGAGCACCCTGACAGCCCACAGTGCTCTCGCCGAAATTCCGGGAATCAATGCAAGCTCGTCGGGCAGCGTGATTGGCGACGACGTGCTCTACAGCGTCGGAGGCGGCAACGCTGTGACGATGGGTACGGCGGGGAATATGGATAGCATCAGCATCGGCGGAGGTTGGAACAGCAACCTGGTCTGCGGAAACATGAACATGAACAACACGCTCCAGAATCAGTTGAATGGAGCAACTTCCGGATTTCAGACGATCATGGGGTCGATGATCTCAAACGCTACCAGCGCCGTTTCATCACTACCAGGACTGATTATTCAGCGTGCTAACCCCGCTTTGTACAACCTGCTCACCAACGGCATCCTGCAGGGTCGTCTTGACTTCGACCGCTCCAAAGGCACTTGCCGTGCCATTGCTGACAAGATGCTCGATGTCGCCGGAGGACAGATGGGCTGGAACAAGATCGCCGAGGGCCAGGCTATGAGCCAGGCGGTGAAAAACGGGAACACAGATGCTGTATCAGCCGTTGCACAGGTCGAAAAGCAGGGAGGGAATGACGGTATTACGTGGCTCGGAGGAAATAAGGCCGGCGGATCTGGCCAGCAACCTATCAAGGTTGTAGGCGACGTTACCCGAGCGGGATACAACTTGCTGAACGGACGCGGCGCTGCCGATACATCGTCCATTAGTCCTTCGGCCTGCAACAACGGCATGGTGTGTTCCACCTGGTCATCGCCTCAGGCAGCCACCACTTTCGCCAATCGTGTACTGGGAGAGCAACAACAACGCACTTGCGAGGATTGCACCAAAACGACGTCCACTGCCGGCGTTGGGCTCACTCCTCTCATCCAGGAATCCTACGACTCCAAGCTAAAGGCGCTGCAGGAATTGATCTCAGGCAGCAAGGCCCTCACTTCAGAAAACTTGACTGCAGCGAGCAGCGATTCTCTACCTGTTACCCGTGGTGTGGTAGAGGCACTCAGGACTGAGCATGACCAGGATATCCTCGCTAAACGTCTTGCTTCAGAGGTCGCGTTATCTGAGGTTCTCGGCAAAGCGTTACTGCTTCAGCGCACCATGTTTACCGGCAGTAAAGAGCCGAACATTGCTGCCAACGATGTGGCCCTGCAGGCGGTCAGTCAGCAGAACAGCAGCCTGCAACAGGAAATTGACAACCTGAAGACCGAGCTGGATATGCGTCGCAACCTGGCCAGCAACTCACCGACAGCCATTCTACAGAGAGCTCAGAGCCGGAAGGACAGCTCCAAGGGCATCTTTCAAGGCGATCCAACCCCTGACCGCCTCAAGCAGCTGCAGAACCCTGCGAAAGGTAACTGATCATGAGTTCATCGCTGGTTGCCAAGGGATGGCTACGTAGGGGCGCGAAAGCGCTCGTGTCATTCACCTGGCCGGTCGTGCTGACCATTGTTCTGGCTGTGATTTTCATAACAGCCATCGCGCATTTCTTTGGAGATATTGAGCAGTTCAGGGAATGGCAAAAAACGCACTACAACTACATGCTGGCCTGGCGGCTGTCGCTTTATGCAGCGATAGGACTTGGCTGGTACCGGCTCAGGCGCACCCTTAAACAGCGAGCATCAGACACAAATCCATTTCCCTCGGGTCTTCGGCGCTGCGAGGTCATGGCCATCTTCGTCGTTCTCCTTTTCGAGTTTCGCCGCGCCGCCACTGTAGCGGGAGTCGAACTGCCATGATCTTGCACACGAATGACTACCTTGAGTATTACCTGACACTCGTCGGATGGCTGATCAACAGCGGCATCTGGAACATGATCGAGGACAGCGGCCTATTCGCGGCCCCCTTTGCCGCCATTGTCATCAGCGAATGGCTCAGAGCCCGCGGTGAGGGAGCTGATGAGGGCAACAAGGGCGTCCTATCACTTGCCAGAGTGGAAAACCGTTTCTACACAGCGATCCTAGTCATCATTCTTGCCTGCATGCCCTTGGTGAACGTCAGCATCGATACCATCCAGTTCGACCGAAGCCGATCTGATCAATGCCAATACTCGATACCTAATCCGGCTGACACGGGCTGGGAAACATCCTTCAGCACGCTGAACGGCAAAAGCGCCACCGTGCCCGTATGGTGGCTATTTGTGCATGCCATGTCCAAGGCAGCAACTGCCGCCTCAGTCGCGGCCATTCCGTGTGGAGTCGACTTGCAACAGGTCCGGATGGACGTCAACAAGGCCCGCATCAACGATCCGCTGCTTGCCCAGGAGGTCGCTGACTTCACGAACGATTGCTACGCACGTGCGCGCGCAAAGCTGTTCATGACCCAGCCTACCCTCAGCAATGATCAACTCAACGACGTCAACTGGATCGGTTCGCACTTCTTCCTGCAAACATCCGGCTATTACAGCGATGGTTTCTCTGGGTTCAGGTCACACACTCCCCGAACCAAATGGCCCTATGACGCAACCCGGGACGCAGGCCTGCCACAAACCACTGGTGGTGGTGGGTTTCCTACATGCACTCAATGGTGGTCGGATGGGAGCGTCGGCCTCAGAGCCAGGCTGCTGGAACAAGTTAGTCCAGATCTGCTGAGCAAGCTTGCCCAGTGGGCAAAGTTCATGACACAGACCGAAGTCGATGACTCAGTCATCCGCGATCTGGTCTCACCAAGGAAGCAGCAACTGACTCAGGGACAGGTTTATTCAGACTATGGCGGTCAAGTCGGTGGCTCAGTGCTAAATGACTTCACACGCCTTGCAGCTACAGCTGGTCAGGCAGCGGGATCTCTTGTGATGTATCCAGCCATGGACAGCGTAAGGCAAGCCGCCCCAATGGTGATGGCCTTCCTGAAGATGGCTCTCATCATTTGCATTCCATTTGTGCTGGTGATCGGGATGTTTGATCTGAAGGTCGTTATGACGATTACTTTTGCTGCGTTCGCTTTGATCTTCGTCGACTTCTGGTTCCAGCTGGCCCGCTGGGTGGATAGCACGATTTTGGACGCCCTTTACGGGAACGGGATCGGCAGTAACGTTCCCCACTCCAATTTTGACCCAGTGTTTGGGGCCAGCAATGCTCAGGGAGACTTGCTGCTGGACTTCGTAATGGGTGCCATGTTCCTAGTACTTCCGAGCTTTTGGGTAGTTGCCTTGGGCTGGACCGGAATGAAGCTTGGCTCACTCATGAATGGGCTAAGCGAGGGAACAAAATCTGCCCAAGCCGCAGGGGGAAAAGGAGCTGGAGAAATTATAAATCAGGTAAAAAAGTAACAGCGCAGAATAAAGAAAGACCAGCGAAAGCTGGTCTTTTTTTTATTTGTATTCACTATCAGAATCAAACCACCCCTTGGTCTGTCCGAAGACGTTGGACTCCATCCCATAGGGTAGCTCTTCCTCCTTAAGAGAATGGCTCAAAGCATCGCCTTGGGTTGACGTATTCATCAATCCAATTGCAATTGCGACTATCGCGATCACTCCCACAACGTACAGTAATCCCCAAGCCGCAAAAAAAGCGATGAATCCGATCGTAGCCAACCGGACGGCCCACTTCACAGGGCTCACAATCAGTGCTGGCATCCCGACGCGGCTGATAGATGACCACAAAGCTTTTTCCAAGCGCAGAACCGCAGCCACACTACGTCCCAGGCCTTGCCCGATCCGCATAGCAGCGCTGCCTTGTACTTTAACTGTGCTCATAGCCACCTCGTGACCCACTCAAATATGTCTTTCTGACATCATTTATAGACGTATACCCGCTCATATTCAACCTACTTCCCCTTGGAAATCAACCTTCCGACGAATAGCCGGCCAACTGGATCAAACCGTTTAGCTGTACGGTTCGACAGCGTTTTCGAATGAAATACTGTCCCAGTAATCCAAGTGCATCCGCGCTTCCATCCCTACCATTCCAGAGCTGCTACACACTTTTCACCTCCCACAACTGATCGAGCCTGGTCGTATAACTTTGACTCATCAGCTCGCGACGCATAGCCCACTCCGGATTAGAAGGAACACTCCCAGCTCGTAAAGTCCCTCTGCCCCAGCGTGTATTGATCTCGTCCAGGACTCCCATGACCTTCTCCGAAGATGCCGGCTGCGAAGCAGCGAACATGTCATCCGTAAATTCGCCAGGCTGTCTCAGATCCAGCAACAGAACCTCTGCTTTGCTGTACTTGAACCCCGGTCGAAACAAACGATTCACTGCCTCAGTCGCCGCCCTGGTCATCAAACGCACGTCGTTGGTGGGGTATGGCAATTCAACCAAAGCGCCGTTGGCGTACTTGGCTTCTTCCGGATTGAACATGCCGGTACGGATGCTGACGCGGATCTTCTTGCACAGCGAGTTTTGAGAACGGAGCTTCTCGGCCGCACGCTGAGTGTAGGTGGCCACCGCCTCTTTGATAGGCTGAATGGTGGTTAGCCGTTTTCCGAACATTCGGCTGCAACAGATCTCCTGCTTGGGTGGTGCAGCTTCGCCCAGCTCCAGGCACGAAGTACCTGCCAGCTCACGTGCGGTCTTTTCAATGACCACGCTGAACCGGTCGCGCAGAGTACGCGGGTCGGCGGTTGCAAGGTCCATTGCGGTGCGGATGTTCATAGCCTCCAGGTGGGCATTCATCTTCTTCCCTACCCCCCAGACCTCTGAGACCGCCGTATTACGCAGTACCCAGTTGCGGTTATGCAGGTCGCAAATGTCTACAACACCGCCTGTATGGGATAGCAGTCGCTTAGCAGTGTGGTTTGCCAGCTTGGCTAGCGTTTTCGTAGGACCGATACCCACACCCACAGGAATGCCAGTGCATTTAAGAATGTTCGCCCGGATGCGTCGACCGAACGCTGTGAGATCGCCAGGGACACCGGTGAGGTCTGCAAACGCCTCATCGATGTAAAGGAAAGATGTCAACCCATGGACATGAGTGGAAGCGGCGCTAACTCTAGTTTTGCGCTGAATAAACCGTGTCCATAGATATCCACCTATGAAGTGCTTTCAGAGTCTAATTTGTCCATACCGAAATCTGCGGTCGACTGCGGACAGCAACTCTTCTGGCCTGATGGAATCATTCATGACAGGCAGCTATGAGCCAGCCGCGCGGTGGCCGGTGGCAACTCGGTGCATGGCGTGAAGCGAGCTAGGATTCAAACTATCCAAGGCAAGACCCGGGCCCTAGATGGTCACTAGGCCTAGGCGATGCTTGATGCGCTGGATAATACGTCGGTGAGAGGGCTACGTGATGGGGCGATTCTAGCCGTGTTGCTAGGCCTGCGCCGCGAAGAAGCTGCTCAACAGCACGTCAATCACATGGTAGAACGCAGAGGCATCCGGCACCTAACGGTCCAGGGCAAGGACCGCATGGTGATGCCTGATCGAGATAGAAAGTCTTGCGAAACTCCCGCAGGCAGTACACGTACTGTCAAATTAATTCTCGTTAATGGATGTGGTAAAGTCGAAGCGTCCTGATCTGATTTCATCTCGAAAATTGTCGCCGTATTTCTGTTCCCAAAACTTGATGTAGGGCGCTAGAACCATTCGCAACACCAGCCACCACAGCATGACCGCTGCATCACCCTTGAAGACGTGGGCAGGCACGTATCCATGGGACAGGTGGTTGCGCATGTCCCCATACACTTTATCCAATAGAATAGCCCGTAAATTTCCGAGCAGCGGCGCCCCCAGATCAGCAATCAGCAACTCTTCATCGAGCAGGGCCTTTAGACCGTCTCGCTCCTGAGAGTTGTCCGGGTATCGCTTTGAAGGCTCCTTCTCGAACTGCTTTAAGCGATAACGCAGGGAGTTCTCTAACTGGGGGATGAGATAATGGACTGCCGAAAGGTAATCGCCATTTAGTCCCGCCACCAGACCACGCGAAAAGAACTCCTGATGACCATCCGGTACTAGCGGGTTTCTCGCCAAGAAAGAGTCCAAGATCTCCTCATGAAAATAATATTTGCTCGCAATACCGTCCAAGGCGGGCAGGATTCTGGCATTGACCTCTAATGTATGATCGTTCCGTAGGCTCTGCATAGCCCAGTCATGGGCGGTATCTGCTTGCGCGTCCTCGCCTTCGGCAGCACTTGGCGTAACCGCGACTGTCATCCCCTCATGGTCGATATGAATCCCACCGAAATCAGCCAACAATGGATCCAAGCTCGATCCGACAGTATCTTTTAAGGTTTCAAGATCAGAAGGTTTTGATATGGCAAAAGCGAGTCGGAAGATCGAGTCATACACGTCTGTCCCTTCAGTAACCTTTTCTGCATGCTCGGCATATTCACGCAGACTTCCGAATGAATGAGAGAAAAGCCCCATCTCATGTTGGATATCACGTTGTGCCTCTCTCAATTCCTTGTAGAGTTCGTCTCGCTTAGACCGCGTACCCGGTATGCGCTCTAGGGCTTCGATGGCCTGCATGTAGCAGGACGCGGCGATAGAACCTTTATGCAGCCGCGCTTCCGCTTCGTGGCACTCGGCAATTAGCTGGAGGATTTGATGGGAGCGTGGTTTGTCCCCATGACAGCTTTTGAGTGATGTCTCGAGAACTGAAACTGCAATCCGATACTGTTTACTATCAAAGAAATGTCGATGTGTTTCGAGCGCCTTGGCATAGAGGAAATCATCATCTTTTATACGGTATTCCCAGCAAAGCCTCAGCAGATTGACGTCAGAGCGCAACAGTTCGTCCGAAGCTAAAAGCTCATTCATGTAATCATATACAGCGCTACGGTCTGTCAATTGTCGTAGCGAAGCAACGAGCATTAGCGCGCGCTCAACTCTGGCAAATGCGGGAAAGTTTCGTCCGGCCTCAAACAGTCGCTTGGCAGACTGGATGTATGCGCTGACAGCAATCTTTGGCTGTTCCTTGTCACGCACTTCCAGCCATACTAAATCGCTGAGTCGAGCCCGCAACTCATGGTTTTTGATAAGAGGAGTGGCGTTAGCGAGCGCTTGCATTGCCTTGCTATTGAAGTCGCCGATACGCGCGCTTGTCCCTCGCTCGGTACGCCATAGGGGCCTGAAGGGGACCCTCTTGTCACTAGGGTGCAGCATCATCGTTGCCGCGCACTGTACGACGAACGCGGCAGGCTCAACAGCGAAATCAGCCAGCTTGACAGCCAGATCATGGCATTCGAGGATGTTTTCTGCCTCGAATCCGGTGAAGAACCGCTCGAACTCCTCCGAAGTTACTTCCTGTTGCTTCAAATCCATATTTCCTCCTAGGCGAGAACGATATCTCGGCCATTTGCTCAAAACTAACCGAACTGAAGTTGCTTGATGCGCTGGTAGTCTCGTAAAAATATCTCATGTAGCCTTGGGCCTTTCCTTCCTGGAGAAGGGCCAGTCGTGTACACCCACGACTGCCACCTCAAAGCTTCATCGACCCGCGCGGATCCAATGAAATTATATTTGACGCAGGCAACTGCCGCTCAAGCTCAGCGATACGGTCATACAGCTCAATGATTTTCGCATCCGCTTCGCTCAATAAGCTTGCGAGTTGGTCGCGCTGCCGGGCAACTTGCTCAATCCGATCACGCAGGGCGCGGCTTTTCTGGCGGGCGAGAAGATTTACCTGGTTCAACGAAGGAAGTCGCTCCTCCACATGTTGTTCCACGTAGGTTTTTATCTCTGTGATGAGACTCGGGAAACGAGATTTCTTAAGCGCCGACGGATCGCTCCCGGCCTCTTTGGCCACGTTGTTCTGAGTGACCGGTGTCCCCTTCGGTAGAAGCTGTGGCCTATTGAGCTTCAGGCGCTCAAAAGCATCACGATACTGATCAGCTGCGCTGCGGCGGGCAGGGAGTTCAACGTCCATTTGCGCTCCCTACGACACGACGAAAGCTCTCTACGCTTCGCTGTTGGGCCATCAACGATTCCATTAGCGGACTCCCATCCTGAGCAGTAGCAAGCCGCTCTTTGAGTACATGTTCAAGATCATCTACCGCGCTCAATCGTTCTGAGTCATACAGCACATCAGGGCAAGGTTTTGCATCCACTGAATCACCGCCCCCGCAATGGGCAATGTTGTCAATTCCGCCGTACGGACAAGGCTCGCGACTCGAACAAACGCCAAGAATGATCGGGCGACAGGCGACTGCGCCTTTCTTTGCCAAACCAATCATTTTCTTCGCATCCTCTGGCGAAATCAGCCGAACAATCTCAGCCTTTCGTTTGTCTCCATGGGGACTGATAAAACGTTCACTCGTAAGCTGCTGCAACTCTCTCCCAAGCGTCTCGTACATTGTACGAACGTACAGAGTATGAGCCTTTTCCTCTAGACGCATCCGCGAGTGATTTTGTCCGTAAGCCCGGAAGCTTGCATGTTCACTGCCCCAGTTCTACGCAACTGATGCCAAGCCAACGGCCATACAGCGCCCGCTTGATACTCCTCCGGCAATGAAGGGGTAGCCAGCCGGGCTAATTTCAAATCCTCAGTCGTGATACGCAAACGTTCTAAGTCAAAGAGCTTCCCGTACCGCCTCAAAAGGTCGGCATATGGCGGAATGCTCGGTCTCCGTGAGTGATTACCTTTATTGCGCAATGAGCTCCAGGGCTCGTAAGAAAAATCGGTCAGGTAGCGCCCGGCGAGAACTCTTGCAGCCTCATGAGGTGCGTGTAGTGAGCGAAAAAGAGAAATGACCTCCATCGCCTTCACGGCGACCGCCACAGATGGAGATGTGACCCAAAGGGCGTCGCTATCAGACAGCGTTTTTGTCGTCTGCCCACGCAACAAAAAAATGTCGCCGAAGCTCTTGTCGTGCTCAACGTCAAGGCACCCGGCTCGAAGATTCCATGCTTCCTCAACCCGCATGAAACTGAAGTTTAGGATGTAAGCTAACCCCGCGCCGGTGACCAGTTTCAGATAGCTAGTCAGCGCTGTTACTTGCAAGTCGCTACCTCGACCCACCCACCGTTCAAGTAGCTCAAAGACGCCGAAGCGTTTCGCGGTATCCGCAAACGCGCCGAGAAAACGAAGCCCCGTTTTAGTGCCTGACAACTGCATGTTATAGCCGCAAAAAGGCGGGGCATTTACGCACGCCGTTCTCTCCGAAACCCTCTGGTTATGTTCGTAAGCCGCGAAGCAGAACCGGTAACAAGCTTCAACCTGTTCTCGATGGGATAGGAAGTCATCAAGGCACTCTCGCAGCCTAGTCACTTGATAGCGCCAAATGCGTGGAGGAATGTAAGGTGTTTGAGCTGTATGGTGAGTTGGAAAAAGCGCAGCCAGGCGGGTTAGAGAACCTGGATCCAGCAACGTAAACCCTACGGCATCTCTGGACGCGTAAAGCTCATGCATTAACGAAAGAAACTCGGTTTTTCTTGAGCTAGAAAGAAAGGCAGGTATCCGTTGGCATACGCGTGGAAAATGGCTTAGTTCGCTGGCAAGGATTCCTGCCTCTTCGCAAAGAACAAACAGCCGTCGCATCTGATCGAAACGCGTTTTAAGAGATCTGTAGCCACGAGCGCCGTACGGCCCGTATAGCCACCAGCCTGTGATGACTCGAAGCAAATTTGCGTTCGTTGAGCTGATTGGCGCCGCTGATTTTTTAGCTGGTCCATCACCAAAATTCAGGGTCACTGCCTTCTTGGCCCATGGATCAAGCCTCCAAATTGGATCGCCCCAGCGGCTTACGACGTCGCCCAGCGCATCAATTACGACTGGCCAATCAGGCGGCGGAGGCCAGCTCTCTGGACGGTAATTCGATGCCCCAGGAACGGCGAGAGGCGACTCGATAGAAAGCCCTAATGTCGAGAGCATAATCATAGGGAAAGCCCCGCTGTAACTTCCGCAAGTCGAATAAATCCGTCCCAAGCTGGGTGATAGTCCTCCTCAGCTATGCGAGCCAGTGCCTCTTCAACCCATAGCCGACGCACCTCGCTACTTTCATGAAAGAACCGTAGCTTCGCACTCAGACGCTCGACCGCAAGCATCGCTGGATGATCAGCCTCTTCAGATCTGTCCGTGCACGCCGGACGATACCTAACTAGCTCCAAGCTCTTGAGCATTCGCAAACTACTCAGAGACCAGACGTGATCCTCGCTTTCAATATCCCGATGATTGACGCAGAAAAGGCAACCCGCTGCATTAATACAATCGGGATCAGGTGCATTAGTTGGAGCATCCACGACCGATTCTGGAATCGGCGCCACACAAGTGCCTGGAGCAGGCGAGCAAACGACGGGATCTGTTTGCCGGTGAAATCGACTGATTTCAATCATAGCAATTTGCGGATTGGGCTCGGCGTAAACACGAATCAAAGTTTCAGCGGTGTGCTGTGCGATTTCTGCCACAAGTTCGGGGCGTTGCGACTCACGTAACAGCCAGTTGATACGCGCCCCCCGGAGCTTACGAGGCCGAACGAATTGAATACCGGAATATGTGCAGAGGCGCGTGATAGCTGTGAACTGGGGAGCTTCTAGAACGAGACGTCCCCCAAGACGGACGAGAGGGAAAAGAAGCCCCTCTAGATCGTCTGGAAACCACGTGTTTCGCCACTCGATGTAGCGTTCGAACCACTGCTTGTAGCTTGAGAACACGTCAAACAGCACTTCACCCTGACGGCGCTTTTTGTAAGACCTGACTTGGTAACCGTCAAGATGACTCGTGTAATGGTATTGGTCGATCCGAAGCTGATGCGCCTGTGACAAATTCATGCCAGTTTGTGCGATGAACATAAGCAGTTCGGCTTCAATTCGTAGGTTCACTGCCGGGTATCGAGTCTCGATTGAAACGTCAGAGTTCCGAAGTTCGCGGTTTCGAAGGATGTCCGCAATCTGGAATTTGGTCCGAGGTCGAATCACTCGTGACGCTTCCTTCTTTGTATCGCGCAGGCGGCACCAGATAGGTAGCGTGGAACCCGACCGCAATTCCACTTGGATGGGAAGTGGCCCCGTCACAACTTCATAGGTAAGGGCCATACAGAGGTCGGCAATGAATTGACCGAATAAAAAGCTATCTTCTAAGCTTTGCTTACCAGTACTCCCATTTCCTGCCCTTCCGTTGCCTCTTGGTTTGCGAATTCGGGTGCTGTAGAGAAGCGTCGAGCTTCGACCCAGAACTCTGTCGAGCATTGTCGCGGTTAAACTTGCCGTGTCGTATAACGATCCGGCGGTTAGATATTCTTCCACGCGGTGACGCTGTAGAAGATGCTCAGCCCACCCCAGGTATGCTTCCGCGACCGAATCAACACTCAACGGACGCCCGCATTGATCCACCCACTGAAAAAACTTCCTCAACGCACCGATCTTGTTATTCGCCGAAAAGCGGCTTCCTCCGCCGGCAAGACCATCGGTCAAACAATCATGGAGCCCTTTCACAAGCTCTACCCGCTCCAGCAAGGGATCACCCAAAGCACCTGATGTGATTTCACTGCGTACAGTCTTCACTTTTGCCTTAGCACCACCGTTGTATAAAAGTGGTGCCATATCCCAGGGCGTCTCATTTTTCGCGTACTCAAGCGTTGGAAACGTCAGGTCTGAAAACGTCAGATTATTCATCGCTTGCTCCCTGCATTGAAGAAATCCCTGTAAACGCAGTCATGAAGCTGTTCGCAATGGCCTGCTTAGCAGGTGCGGCTTGCACAAATTTGATGTATTTGAAGGTGGTAGCCTCCGAATTTCGACCGTGAAGCAATGCATTGCTGACAGTCGCAATCACTATCGCCACATCAGTGCAATTTGCTAAAGCGAGCCTAGCTAACTCAGTTCCAAAGGTGCATCGGGATTGGTGGAAGCGAAACTTCCTGAGCGTTTTGATGCCCGACGCGATGCCTAATTTTCTAAGCGATGACATCTCAACGTTTATGGCCGAAGATTGATCACTGTTGCGACGTCCAAAAGGGTTTCCGAAACGTGTCAAGAACACCAAGTCTTGATGCTCGCCAGCAGCAAGTGCCTCGCGAGTCAACCTGCGAAGACCCTTGGCGTACTCCAAGACTTCTGAACACAAAGCTTCGGGAATCCATACCTGGCCAGTTACTCCAAATTTGGTATGCACGGGCGGGGACGCACCTGGCCCTACGGATAGCAGAAGCAGACCTTTAGCAGACGGATCATGTAGGGCACGCTCCAACGTATCGATACGAAGGTCACAGATCGTTCCCAGTCGCATACCCGTGAAGAAACCTAAAGCCAACATCAGGTAAAGCTCGGGTGAGGCGCTCTGTTTTGCGAAATCAAGAATGGTGTCTCGATCAACCGCAGAGACTGGAAATAGCCCACCTTCCAAAGTGACCCCAATGCGTTTTCGGTTTGGAATACCAAGATCGGTGGTGGTGCCAGCTAGCGTCCGCTCGAAGCCGACCTGGTCAAAGTATTTGATGAAATAGCGCTTGTCTTTCCACAGCGGCAATAACGGGCTTAGAAGGCCACGCCTCCTAACCCACCTGTAGAAACTGATGCAATTACGCATGTATTCGGAGGCCGTGGCGGGACTGATATGACCAGCATCGCGGGCCGTGATAAGCGCCCCACGGTACTGAACAAGACATCGATCAGCCTTTCGAGACGGAAACTCAAACCACTGAAGCCCGCGACTCTCCAAAAACTTCGCGTAGTTCAACAGCCCATTCAGGTTGCTAGAAACGGTCTTAAGGAGTGCCTCACCATTGGTGACTCTCTCCATAGCCCAGAGATTGGCTTCTCTCCAAGGCAAGCCGTCTTCCCAGAATATTTGTGGTAGACCTTCGATCACTACACGGGAGCTATTCAGCGAGTAGGTAATCAGGCGGTCTTTGACAGAAAGGTCATGCGGACTGAAGTGAATGTGTTCGACGGTAGGCAAGTGGAATCTCTGTAAGAGTAAGCGTCAATGTCCATGGGGACAAGATCTACGTTTGGGCGTCCACAGTATGCAACTTATTCTTATCGATGCTGTAGACCTCGGAGGCTGGCACCATCGACTCGATGATCGACATGACACGCTCGCTCATGTCGCCATTTATGTGGAATGGAAAATCAGCGCAAGGCCCGATGAGAAAGCGAAGCGTGGAAAGAGGCATGATGCTTCAAATGCATTCCGGCATGATTTGTGAAGGAAGCCTACAGCCCCCAGAGAAAATCCTGCGTTAAGCTTTTTCTGCTTCAGCCTGAGCGTGTCCAGACCTGTAGATTTGTAAAGCGTACATGCGAATGCGCAGTCAATCGCTTCCAGCGCAATGGGTCGACTCTGACAGGGAACTCATTAGCTTTCGAATGCCACAGATCAGTTCCATACTTTCAAGCAAGAGGTCTTTTATGGGCTGTGTATCGAGTACGTCAAGAAGCACTGGATATTATTCCGGTTACGAAAGCCATGAGGAACCCAGGGCGGCAAGCAGACCGACGAACAGCGATGATCGCGGCTACGAAACTGATTCAGAGCCATCCAGTGGCAACTTGATACCCAATGCGAGGAGAGTGTATAGCGAATCTGTTTTGTGGCACGGTACATCCATGCAATCAAAAATAGACTTGAGAAGCAAAGGGTTCGATGCAGGTAGAAAAACTGGTGGCGCTACTGCAGGTGGCAACGCAAATATGTTTATGAACTTGAGTAGGGAGGCTCAGTCTGAATCCAGACAACATCATTATTTGTCTTCATCCCGCAAAGAAGCCAAGGACTTTGCCATGTTTGCTGACATGAGTAATCCCACACTGGTACGCACTATCGGCGTCAGGAACAACTTAAGCCTGATAACCGACCCCAGGACCGGCGGCACCGCACTCATGACAGATCAATCGATTCCGCGCAAATTTGTGCTCGGATCAAAAAGCAGTGCTCCCGGAGAAAATGCGAAAGTCTTCAGGAATGAAATGCGTGCGGCAGGACACAATGTGTCGACAAAGCAAGCCGGCGAACTGCTCAGAGAAGTCCAGTCTGATTCAGACGATGACAACTTCCCTGACCCCGATGACTTTATCATGAGCCGCTTTACTGGATAATCGGATGGAGATGAAGGTCTTCAAGAATTCGTCTGAAAAAACCGAACTCTTCGGGCCAGCATAATCGAAGTTTCAATCAGTACTGCTGAATGAGTCGAGTAATTACCCTGAGTAGTTTTTTGCTGTCGACCCTGAAGCTGCCGCTAGGCAACTCCAGGGTAGGCAGCAATTACCAAGGTACCCTTCAAAGATCAGATAGCATAAAAAGCATCAACCCATGCGCCGTATTCTTGGCTAACACACCCAAGACTTGAACGCTAGGGTAGCGGTGGAGCACCAGCTCACACGATACGTTAGAGGCCATGGGCAATCGCCCAGAACGTCGACAGAATCAGGGTAGCTCAGAATCATTCCACCTAACTTACTAGAGCGCGTAGTTGCTGCTGAACACCTTTATGCCGTGGCGGCGCAACACCTCTTTGATCTGAAAATAGGGAGCCCCCATTTTCACAAATGGCTTGGCGTCGTAGCTACGGGCGATGACGCAACCGTCGTTATTGCTGAGTACCACGATGGGCGTTTTCTCCAGATCTGGACGAAAAACACGCTCGCAGCTGGCATAGAAGCAATTGCAATCGATAAGCGCGAAGACAGCCTCATGCTTTTCCATGACGGCGCATGCTGTAGTTCACTACGCCCCAGATGACGAGGTTGTCACCCTCCAGGATGTGCTTGGACGGGTAGGCACTATTTTCGGATTGAAGTTTGACAACCCCATCCATCATGAAGAGCCGCTTGCAAATCGGTTCCGAATTATTAAGCGCTGCCACAACGATCTCTCCATGCTCGGCAGTGCGACTGCGATCAACGACGATCAGATCCTTATCAAAAATACCTGCCCCAATCATGCTGTCTCCGAGAATTTTCGCCAGGTACACATGCGGTGCCCGTACCTCGGCCAGTTCGTCTAGAGACACGTGCTTCTCGATGTAATCGACAGCGGGAGAAGCAAACCCAGCTGGCACCTGAAATGAGTAGAGCGGTAGCTTGATACCCCCTTCAGACAACGGACCAAGAATGACTACGCTCATGATGAAGACCTTTCTATAAAGTTAGCTGTATAGATATACAGTTAACTCTTTGGCCAGCGCGCGGTCAATCGTACTGAAAGGCATTTTCGACGAGTGACATTAGGGGTGACATCATGTGCGGACGCTACTCGATCTACGAATCCATGGACCACTACCTCAAGGAGCTTGCCCCAGAGCAGATCGTGATCAATGGGTACGACCTCCTGCCCATAGAGCGCTACAACGTGGCTCCTAGCACTCGGGTTGAGATCATCCGTCCCACCGAGGAGGGTCTGAGTGTCGACAAGGTTCGGTGGGGGTGGGAGCCTTTCTGGGCGAAAGGCAAACGGCCAGCCCCAATCAACGCTCGAGTCGAAACCGTGATGACGGGAAAGTTCTTCAAAGAGCTCTGGCCTAGCGGCCGGGCAGTTGTCCCAGCGAACGGGTGGTTTGAATGGGTGAAGGACCCGGATGACCCCAAGAAAAAGCAGCCCTACTTCATCCGCCTTAAGAGTGAAAAGCCCATGTTTTTTGCTGCGTTGGCCCAGGTGCACAGAGAGATTGAGCCGCATGATGGCGACGGGTTCGTGATCATTACGTCGGCAAGCGATTCGGGAATGGTGGACATTCATGATCGCCGCCCGGTGGTACTGACGGCAGCAGATGCACGGGCATGGCTTGATTCCGAAACTACACCGCAGAAAGCCGAAGCGTTGGCAAAAGAGCACTGCAGGATTGTTGACGATTTCGAATGGTTCCCGGTTGATCGCGCAGTGGGGAACGTGCGGAATCAAGGACCGGAGCTCATCCAGCCCGTTGAGCTTTGACTGCCCCACGCCTTTGACTTCGACCCGACAAACGGCTGTCCATCTTCGTCCGCCCCGAAAGGGGCTAAATGGGCTGAAGCAAATGGCAGAGCGAAGGGTTTGAATGGAATGGGGGAATAAGGGTAAGTGCCTTACCCGAAAGGGCCGGCGAGTCCGCCGGAAATGGATGCCGAAAGGGCTCGTAAGGCATTCTCAATAAAAAAGAAATTTACAATAAATGTTACTTAACAGTCACTTGGAGGCTACATTTTTTTACGCGAGCGTGGCAACATCCAATTCTGTCACTGTTTGGATCCCAGCCAATCAAGCGACGGCTATGTATATAACCTTTCCAGGATGGATATAGGTTTCGACTTGTCACGCTGAGCCATATAAAGCAAAAGGCCCACCAATGACTTCATCATGGGTGCCTAAATGCTTAGTTTCTTCACGCGAAGAAAAGCGTCTCCGATATCGTCCAATGCTGCTGCAGGCTTTTTCAAACCAGAATCTCCCGACGCGTTGCTGTCGACTTCCCGACGGCGCCAGTTGATTGAAAACATCTGGCAGCGGACCTCTCTGCCACGTGAGCAGTTCGAGACGCTTTACATGCAGGCATTCAAGAGCTACGCAGCCTTGGTGCAGCATCTCCCTGCCTCTGAAAATCATCACCATGCATATCATGGTGGCATGCTGGATCACGGTCTCGAAATCGTCGCCTACGCACTGAAGATAAGGCAAATGTATCTGCTCCCCATCGGAGCGCCGCCCGAGTCGCAGGCGGCTCAGTCAGAAGCATGGTTTGCAGCATCAGCCTATGGTGCACTCGTCCACGACTTGGGCAAGATTGCGGTAGACGTCAAGGTTGAACTCGCGGATGGCACTATCTGGCATCCATGGCACGGGCCTATGGATCAGCCATACCGATTCAAGTACGTGAAAGGTCGAGACTATCGGTTGCATGGAGCCGCTTCGTCGCTGATCTACTCCAACGTGATTCCGGCGAAGGCATTGGACTGGCTCAGCGGGTTTTCCGAGCTCTGGTCTCAACTCGTGTTCGCATTCGCTGGTCAGTATGAGCATGCCGATATCCTTGGTGAAATTGTCTCCCAAGCTGACCAGGCTTCCGTGGCACAGGAGCTCGGAGGCAATCCTGGCCGAGCTATGTCAGCGCCCAAGCAGTCCATTCAACGGCAGCTCGCTGAAGGCTTGAGGATGCTCGTCTCCGAGAAGTTTAAGTTGAACCAGCCCGACGGTCCCTCGGACGGATGGTTGACTCAGGACGGCTTGTGGCTTGTCAGCAAGCCAGCCGTAGATCAGCTCAGAGCTCATCTGCTGTCACAAGGTATTGAACACATCCCCACCTCCAACGCCCCGATGTTTAACCTGCTTCAGGATCAAGCGATCATTCAGCCCAACGGAGAGGGGAAAGCGATATGGAAGGCCAGCATCGACAATGGTCGGGGTTGGAAGAACACATTCACGGTGCTGAAAATAGCGCCGGCACTGATCTGGCCAAACACAACTGATAGACCTGAGACGTATACCGGCTCGCTGACCGTGGAATCGTCAGCAGTTGCTGATGAAAACGAGCCAGTTACTGTTGGAGATCACGAATCACAACCCGTGAGCAACAAAACTACGCCTACAGCGTCAGCAGCGCCCCCTGCACCAAAGCAAGCACCTACTGCAGCGAAAGATTTTGATGCACTGGACGAGCTGCTCGATCTATTCCCCGACCCGGTAGCGCCATCACCGACTCAACCAGCACCCGAGTCGATAGACGATGATGATCAGATTCCCTTTTCGCCACCTCCTCCGACAGCTACTCGTCTAAGCCAACCTCGGCAGCTTGTGGGTGACAAGGCAACGAATGACACACCCCGAGTGGAAGAGCCTGCGAAAGTCTCGCCTGAAGGTGGCTCAAGTCACGGATTGAACTTCATCACCTGGCTGAAGGGGGGCGTGATCTCCCACAGGGTCATCATCAACGACGCCAAGGCACGTGTACACACCGTAGATGGCACGGCGTTCTTGGTGAGCCCGGACATATTCAAACGTTATGCGCTTGAGCACCCAGACATAGAGCGAGAGGCGAAAGAGCGCGATCTGGAGGCTTGGCAGGTCGTTCAGCGATCTTTTGAGAAGCTGAAAAAACATCGCAAGACTGCCGCAGGCTTGAACATCTGGACCTGCCTGGTCAAAGGACCGCGAAAAAGCAAACAACTACGGGGCTATCTGCTCATAGAGCCTACCGACGTCTTCAGCGAGGTGCCCTATGACAACCCGGTCATCAGCTTGGCAGAATTGGTAGACAAGGACACATCTGAATGAAACCGATGACGCTTCCGGAGCTGACCCAGGAATACGTACTCACTCATGATCTTAGGCCCGACACCGTCAAGATCTATTGGGCTGCCACAAAATCCTATGTCAGATTCTTCGGCGACTGCCTTGCCTGTGAGACGACCCACCGCGACATGCTTGACTGGCGTAGGTCTGAGCTCGAGCGGATCTCCAAGCGCAGCTGGAACACGTACTCCAGCCATTTGCGCACCATATACGGCTATGCAATTGAGCACGGTCTGCTGGATCTGGTTGTTAACCCACTTAAAAACACGCGTGTGATGCCGCCCAAGCGCCCAAAAAAGACCGTTGCGAACGACGCAAGCGTCCGCGCTCGTAATTGGCTGAGGATGCAGACGGGAGAGGAGCGTGCCACCGCTAAACGGACAGAAATCACACCTGCCTGGTTCTGGCTGAGCGTGTTCGAAACTTTCTACTACACGGGGATCAGGCTCAACGCGCTGCTATGCCTGAGATATGCGGATGTATACCTGCGCGACCGACTGATCAGAGTCAGAGGCGAAACGGAAAAGACTCATCGTGAGTTCCTGATTCCTATCCCGGACGGCCTGATGGCTCAGCTAGAAACGCTTATGCACGCAGCGAAGGGCTTGAGGTTCCGGCCTGGTGACCAGTTGTTCAACGTAAACAGATTTTCAGGCCACTACCGCCGCCATGAGATGAACTCCAACCAAGTTGAGGCGATGTATAAAAAACTCACTGCGATGACCGGTATACGCATGACGCCTCACCGCTTCCGACACACGATCGCCAGTGAGCTAATGACGCTACCGGAGCGCAACATCTATCTGACCAAGAAATTGCTGAACCACTCGAATATAGCTACCACTATGGATTACATCGAACCCGACTACGACATGATGCGGGAGGTGATGAATGAACGAGGAAAGCGGCCGGCCAAAATCAGCTACATGGCAAAACCAGATGCGACGCTGCGTGCTGATAGACACCGATCAATATCTGCTCCAGTTAAGGACTTGACTCCGTCGACTACGACTCGCGAAAGAACTGCAAAAGCCGAAAGCGCAGCTGGCCGGGCCTTGACCAAGCCCCGCGCACTGCCTAAACCGGTCTCGATCATGAGCCCATCAACTGCTCCAGATACCAGGACAGCGAACCGCGACGAGACGCCCTCACCCGCTAGTGACCGCGACACCGCAGTCAGCCAGCTACCGTTAGGCTGCTCCAGTCCAGAAGATCTGTTGAAAAGCTTGGGAGAACTCACCAGGTGGGTACAGAACAACATTGCCGGTGGTGGAACTGGTGCTGAACCAGTGATTGAGGAAAGACCTGTCCCAAGCCAGGATGCTCGGCAGCTACGCCCGGAAATGTTGGAATTGGCCGGATGGATTGGCAAGTCAGGCTGATCACCTGCGTAGGATATTTGTAAAAATACTCAATCTGCCATTATCAGCAGATGCATCGCGGTGCAGATTATTTAATTATCAGGCCTAATGACTGCTTCATATGGGCCGATACACGCGCAGCACAGCATTTTTTGCCAAAAAAAACGCCCCGTACACAGGCTTTCGCTCGGTACGGGGCGCTCCAATTTGACATCACAGCTTGCTGACGCTATGTTTCGCGACAGACGGCTGCTTGTTTGGGTATAAGACCCCTCATACGGTAAAGCCTGCCTCAAACTGAGACATGAACACCCATCAAGGTCCTAAAGATACAGCCACAACAGTGTTTGGTCGGGGTAAGGGGATTCGAACTCCTGACATCCTGCTCCCAAAGCAGGCGCGCTACCGGACTGCGCTATACCCCG